>JAYVID010000278.1:0-19527 GCA_043770525.1 Ferruginibacter sp. | reverse complement strand
TGGCAAAACCGCAAGTAGAATTTACAGAAATACCTGTAACATTTGCACCTGCTGTGTTTAAAACATTTATTGTTGGTGAATTGTTCAAACAATTATTGGCATCTTTTATTTTAATAGTATAAGTGCCAGCTAACAATCCTGTAAAGATGCTGGATGATTGATAGGTTATTCCACCATCTATTGAATATTGAAATGGCGAAGTTCCTGCTACTGGGGTGGCAGTTATTTTTCCATTTGCAAAACCGCAAGTAGAATTTGCAGATACCCCCGTAACTGTTGCACCTGCTATATTTGATACAATTATTGGCGAAGTATTGTTTGTACAACTATTGGCATCTTTTATTTTAATGGTATATGTTGATGGAGCTAACCCTGTAAAAATATTTGATGATTGATACGTAATTCCTGCATCTATTGAATACTGAAATGGGCCAACCCCGTTAATACTTGTAGCTGTAATAATACCATTTGCAAAACCACATTTAGCATTGTTTGGTAATGCACTTACCGATACTGCTATTGACGGCGCAATGTCAACCAATACCATTACACTTAAACAACCATTCACATCTTTTATTTTTAATTGATACTGCCCTGCACTTAACCCTAAAAAAATATTACTTGGTTGATAATTTGTACCGTTGTTAATAGAATACTGATATGGTGCTACACCGCCGCCATTTGCTGTTGCATTTATAGTACCCGTGCTATTGCCACAACTCGTATTTACATAAGTTGTTTGAAAAGTAGGGGTAAAAGAATTATTGGCAATAGTAACTTGCTTTGTGTTTGTGCAACCGTTTACATCTTTTACTGTTACTGTATGTGTACTAGCTGATAGACCAGAAAATGTACCATTAGGAAAAAAGTTTGTTCCGTTAATACTATAAGTATATGGACATGCCGCACCATTAGCTGTAGCAATTATTTGCCCTGTACTATTGCCACAAATTTCGTCGGTTAGTGTAGTAGAAATTACTGGAATAGGCAAGGTGAAATTACCCACCACTTGTGTTCCACTACAAGCCGCATTAATTGTGGCTATAATTTTATAATTGGTAAATGGTAATAAGCTTGTAAAATTCCCAGTACTATTGCTTGTAATTACTGTGCTTCCTACATACAATGTATAAACAATGCTAGAACCAATGGGTGGTGTAGGGGTAAGGTTAGCCAATGCACTTGCAGTAAAACAATTTGGCGAAATATTTAAATTAAAAAAACTATTACTATTAGTACAATAGGATAAAATATCATAAGAAGCTACAAATCCATCTCCACTAGCATACAACAAATTTCTAGATTCATCATAAGCCAAATCATAAACTGATTTAGTAGAATATCCAGTTACTAAAATATCAGCGGGGCTATCATCAAAACTAGTTCCATTAAAATTATATACTTTAATAGTGCCATTTGCATCACCAACAAAAACATTATTACAAGCATCAGCTATTATTCCACCCTGCATTTTTGCCGTATTGGAAGTAATCATAGGGCTTCCTACCGGCACTCCAGTTGCTTTGCTATAGGCTTGCAAGTTTTTTCCATCCCAATAAAAAAGAAAGTTTCTGTTTAATGCTAAAAAATTACATGAATTTTCATCAATACCAGTAGATAAGGGATCTAAATAAGGCCTATTTCTTGATTCAGACATAACATCAAAACCAGATGGCCCCTTCCAAATATTAGAAACTGAATTGTAAGGGTATGCATTCTTGTATATCCAATTATTTAATAATGGATTGGGAACACCACCGACAGCCAATGAAGCGAAAATAGTATATAATTCATTGCTTGTTGGATCTAATATTAAATCTGCAATATCTTGGTAAAAAGAAGCTAATCCAGTAATATTTAGCGAACTCATGTTAATTGATGGAGGAGTTAACGTAGCAAAATTTATATTAGAAGTTATGCCACCACCTGCAACTAATATTTGAGGGTTACCGTTATTACAACTCCAATATATTTTCCAGCTTTCAGTAAAATTAATGTTGGCAATAGTTACAAAGTTATCGTATAAACCTGCTGTAGTTATGCGCACTACTCTAACCCCTTGACCAATTGTACCATTTCCTAAATATATACTTCCTGTTATTTTTTCTACAACCCATCCACCATAATAAAATCCAAATAGCCAATTTATAGTAGGCAAATTACCATTAAAAGTCCATTGCAATACACCACTGCTATTGTATTTTGCTAATTTACAATTGGCAAAATCTCCGCCGCCAGCTACGTATATATTTCCTTCATAGTCATAATCAATATCCTTTGCTTTACCAGCAAATAACCCACTTAAATTACTAGTACTACTTATAAAAGGGTCGATTATTATTTCTCTAGTAGTATCGTATCTTTCTTGAAAAAAAAATTCCACTACTCTTTTTTTAATTAAATAATTAACCTTTACAGTTTCTTTATTATTTGACACATTATTATAATAAGTAACAGGCAATGTTTCTTCTATTCCATTAATATCTGATTTTACGAGGAGGTTTCCTTTTCCATTTATCTTTATACTTTTTACATCTCCGCCATATTTCATTTTTATCACACCTACATCCGCACCCGCTTTTACAATTAAAGCATATTCAAAGCCTATTTTATTATTGGTAAAGCTATATACAAGGTCTATACCGTTGTATAAATTTTTATAAGTAATTTTTTTATAGCCATACGCTTTTTCTGTTAACAACCCGTATGTATGGTAATCGTACGTTTTTTCTTCTTTTATTATTTCTACATTGGTATTGGCGCCTACCCACTCCATGGTAATATTTCTGTCAGTTACATTTTTTTTACGCTCAATTTCTTCTTCGGATAAGACTTCCTTTTCTAAACGTTCTTCTTCTTTCTTAGAAATATTTTCTACTTTTCTTTGTAAATGAATAAGCCCTTTTTTTGTGAATAGTACTGGCATATCGTTACCCTCATAACCAAAGAGAATACTACCCATACTTTCTTGCAATTTATATGTGTTACCATATTGCCCTATGTTTTCTATGAAAGAGCTTACACTTTTAAAGCTGTGTTTTGAATTGCTATTTTTTTTTAGATGTACTTGCCCATTTATGGAAGTATAGCAAAAAACTAAGTACAAAAGCAATAAATATACTAACTTGCTTTAATAATTCCGAATTTAAAATTTAATAAAGATTTTATATCGTCTATTCTATTATCAAAATTTTTGAAAAATGTTTCTACCGCATTTTCAAACTTTGTGTAATCATCATAATATTGATTCTTCATAACTTTCTTTTTAAAATAGCGCCATAACCTTTCAATTAGGTTTAGATTAGGACTATATGGTGGTAAATAAACCAAATCAATGTTTAAAAATTTTGCTTTTTCTTGTACGACATAACTGCGTTGGTATTTTGCATTATCTAGAATGATACAAATTGTTTTTGCTTCACAGTATTGTATTTTAACTTCCTCCAAAAAAGCCTCTATCACTTCTGCACAGCAATTATCTTCTGTTAACAAAACAGTTGGTTGATGGGTTACAGGATTAATTGCTCCAATTATATTAAGGCGCCTTCTTCCTGTATTAGCAAGTACTTGTTTTGTACCTTTAAGGCCTTTGGGTTGCCAACCATAGTCATTTTCATTATTGTGTACTTGATGCATTGGATCCAAATAGAGTAAAACTTGAGAACAATCGTTACTTGCACATTGATAGAGCTCTTCCATCATGGATATAAAGGTTTTTTGCACTGCTACCGAAGGAGCTTTGCCCGGTATTAATCTTGTTTTTTTATAAGAGCAATAGAGTTTTTTTTACAATAACGGCTTAGCCAGCTATGTTCAATTTCAATAGAATATTGGTCAGATAAAAATTGTTGTAATTCAGATAACTGACCTACCGATTGTTCTTTTATATACTTGAGAAGCTCTCCTTTAACGCTGTCTAAAGTTGAAGGACGGCGCCCTTCATAATGAAGTTTTGATAAACTGTCTAACCCATTTTTATTAAATAATTTTATCCAGTCGGTAACCGTATCAATATTAACGGAAAGCATTGTAGCAATTTCTTTTTTCGGAAATTTTTCATAAGCATACCAAATGCATTGATAGCGACGTAATATTTTTCCATCTTTTTCAACTCGTCGTAATCTTTTTAATTCAACAATTTCCTTTGGAGTTAAATCTATTGAGTAAGCCATAAAAATATTTTTGGTTACTCAAAGATAGCAAATCGGAATTATTAAAGCAAATTAGTATAATTAATGAAATATTTTTTGCTATAACTAATTTTAAGTGAAATATCTTTTAAAATTACAAAAAATAAGTTCCAAATAATTGGGATTTTATTCATAGAATTATTTTGAATCCTTAAAAAGGGTTTATTAAGCTGCATTTTTTTACAGCATAATAGTAAAGCTTTATCTTTTTTAAATTTAAGATTAAAGACCTAAAAATTAAAAGAATGTATATCACATTCGCTAGGAAAGCTTTGTTATAAAGAATAGCATATTTCACAGAAGTCCTTTTCTATTAACAACATTCTAAAAATGAATGCTCAGGTAAATACAAGGCACCAATAAGTCAAAGAGAAAAATGTATACCTTGAATTCTACTATTAAAAAATATTTACTAGTAGTCTCTAACATTAAAAATCTCATTACTAAAAAAATTACTATAATTATATTCTTTAAACCTAAATGAAATATTTATTGCAAATATTGAATTAACATTTAGACCATTTTTTTTTGCAGGTATAAATTTATTGTTAAGGCTTATTTGATTTAGTGTTTGTTTAATGTAACTTTCATAATAGCTATCATTTGTATAAGTACAATTTCCTGATTCTAAAATTGAACCAGTTTTATTAACAATAAAATAAATTACTATAGAACTTCCATAATTTGAAAAATCTGGTAAAGTTTCATTAAAATTTTTGAAAAAGACATTTGAAAAATCTCCAATAAACTTTGGCAAAGAGTCAAAATTTAAAAAATATTTTTCTTTATCGATCAACATATATTTTTTTTTATTCACTTCATAAACTCTTTTTTTATTAATTATTATTTTACTATTTTTCTTTTTTTCAAATTCAATCCAATATGTATTTTTATTGGGAGCTTTACATTTTAAAACAAAAGTGTTAAAAAAACTACTATCATTCATTTGCTTATTTTGACTAGAATTTAAGACTCTAGTAACTTCCTTATATGATTGTTGGTTAATATCGTGATTGTTGCTCCAAAAAAAGAACAAATAAAATAAGTAATACATTTTAAAAAATTTTAATAAACTAAAAATTAAATTGGATAACTGATGACACCTGAATTTGTTTCGAGGCTTCGTTTCTACCCTGCTTTGTATCAGGAACATTTCCTGCCATTACTCCCTGTTGAACTAATCCATCTTTAACTTGATTCATACTCAATGGACCAGATCCTAAACCCTGCGCAATATATTGATCTTTACCCACCTTGACTATATTCTCATTATAAAAAACGTTTTTTGTATTTAAAAAGCCGCTAGTCAAAGTTATGATACTTCCGACACTAGTTTTAGAAACTAAATCACCAGCTTTCATTGATTTACCTTCTACATCCATAAGTTTACCTTTTGACACATCCCCTCCATTTGTCCATGCGGAAGCAATATTTAGACCTGTTATATTTTTATTTTGAAAGTCTATTACCCCATTACCACCTTTCGACGAAAGTCGCATATACTCATTAAATTTTTGATCCCCCATTGTATTTTTAAGTGCTGTAAGTATTAATGCACCACTGAACATTTGGCAATCCATTGAAAATTCAGATGGATTGGAAGAAAATTCATTGATTGCTTCACTGGGACTTACTCCGTTTTTTGCTCTTATTCCCCCATTATTAATTTGACTCCATTTACTGTTTATAGTAGTTACAGCAAAATTGATTCCATTTATTGAAGTGGGAAACGATATTTCTCTTAGAGATTTTTCAGCTTCGATTAGTGCTTTTGCAAAAATAGTTGGGTCTATAATAGTATTGGGAATATTTCCATCAGGATCTGTAAACTTTAAAGGGTTATTAAAACAATATGAATAAGGTGAATATCTGCGCATTAAGTCTGCCTTTAAATCTAAAACAGACCATCTTCCGATTTGATGGTCATAAAATCTTGAATTATAATCATATTTATCCAAACCACTTCCATCAATAAACTCTCCACTTTGCAACTCTTTACCATTAAACTTGTATTTGTTTGAAGTAATATTAGCAGCTTCAGAACTTATCCCTAATAATTTACTCCCCCAAGGATTATAATGTGTCTCCTCTAGTAGCGGACTGCGTTGGTGAACTACTTCCAAGTTATCAAAGAACACATCTGTATTACTTTCATTGCTGCAATAAATATAAATATAACCATTTTTTGGCACTGCAATATCTTGTAAAAAATGTGGTTTTAGTCCGCCAGTTGGTTGAGCTGGATCATTTAAGATAGGGTCAAAACCGCCACCTGCGTAGTTAAATTGTTCGTCAAATAAAATATATGCTATCCCTGCTTTTACATTATTGTTTGGGTTTACAGGGTTGTTATTTGTAAAAGTATTTATGGGAGTGTATGTACCTGTAGTGTTGCTTATAAGTGCTCCTGAGGTTGCACCGTGGCTTAAGGCCGTGTTACCCGCTCCGCCTACTGCTAAGCCTGTGCCCAAAAATGCGCCTATAAGTGTATTAGCATTAAAAGGACTATTACTAAATGGCGCATTTATGTAGTAATATGATTTGGCAAGTATGTTTAATTTATCCCCTGCCATTACTTTTAATACCATACCAAGTCCAGTTTTATTACTAGCTGCATTTAGTTTATACATCTTTTGGCTTGTAGCCCCAACTGTTCCAAACGTATTTGGATTATTTGTACCATTATCGTTTAAATAATTCTGTCCGTTTATTACGGCAGTAGGCGTAGGTACTACATAATTTGTATTTATATCAAAATAAGCTTTCTCCTTTTCAACAGGGCTTGTTATTGTGCCTACGGTACCTTCCAATGTAGCCGTCGGGTAACGGTCTATTTTTACTTCGTCAGTTAAGAGTGCTCTGGTTGAACCAAGGTGATCTTTTATTGCAAAGTCATTTGCAAAACTAGCAGGAATGGTTACTGAACCCGATGCATTGAGTAAGGTAGGTTTAAATCTTATTCGCCCTTCTTCATGCCCGATAAATTGCATTACATTATTTTCAAATACTGCTCCACCAAGATAAAGTGTGGTTTTTATTGGTTGCCCATTTTCTGCTACTTCTTTTTTTATTTTAATGCCACCTGCATCGTATGTATAAGTTATAGTGCCTTTGCCTGTTACTGTTATTACCTGTGGGAGGTTTAAATAATTATACGTAATGTTTGTAATTCCTTTATTATTATCAATATTTATATTTCCGTTAGCATCGTAAATATAATCTGTAATGGCATCAAAACTTGCTTGTGGGCTTGTGGCGTTTAAGGAGTTCTTAATACCATACTGTGGGTGTGTCGTATTGGTTTTAAAATCACCCACATTAGTAGCACTATAGCTAATGTCCGTTACATTTTTTAGTTTGTTTGTACCGGTAATATAATTGTATTTTAAATTGTCAATGATTGAACTCGCATTAATCTTCAAAGCATTTTGGCTCATAGTTAGTATATTACCATTAAGGTCATAACTCATATTGGTTAAGCTAAAGTCCACATTATCGTTTCTATTAAAATACCCGCTAGATACTTGATTAAAATCTGCTGTGAGTAATCTATTGGCGGCATCGTAACTAAATTCGTACCTGCGAATTTTCCTATCGCCCTTGCTTTTCCAAACAGTACCTTCTATATTACCATTAAATTGAGGATTGTTATAATAAAAATAACCATTTCCACTTGCTATATTATTATCAATTTTATCGTAGCCCAAATCGTAGCCAAAATAATTATCTACCGCACCATTATCATCTTTTGCATATGCTCTGTTCATACCTAGCAACCATCCTCTTACATTGTAATCAAATTTTTCAGTTTCTAATTGTGTAGTAGAACTTGTTGGCCCCAGTCTTTTTTCTACAAGTTTTCCAAGCTTGTCATATTTATTTTCTGTTATTGTTTTATAAGCTGCCATTGTTCCACCGCTCACTAACGTATTACTCAATTTTATTTCAGTTTTTATTGGTCTTCCTAAATCATCGTAACTCATTTGATTAACAGTTATAGTACTTTGTCCATTATTTGTTGCAACTAATTGTTGTTTTTTTACAATTATTAACGGCTGACCTGACCATGTATATTGCGTTGTGACGATATCCACACCGCCAGTTATATTTGTGCTTTGGCTTTGGATAGTTCTGCCTTTTTCGTCATAAATAACTAGGTTATACAAATATGCATTTGCTGTACCTAGAATTTTCGTACGTTTACCTGTAGAAAAATTTATTAATTGTTGAGATTGTAAATTGTTTTGAGGGTATGGCCATGTATTATTACTAGCAGTTTGGAAATAAGTATCATAAACATTATCATAAGTTGAAGATAAACCAGTATTATAATTAGCAAGCCAAGTATAGTTATCATAAAAAAAACTACTTAGTTCTTCTTCACCTGATAATGTAGGGTAAGAAAGATTACCAATTGCATTAGCTGCATGTTGTGCATAAGTAAGTGTACTTGGCCAGAGTCCACTTGCAATTGGCCTGTTTAGCTCATCGTACTTTGTGTACATCCATTTCACAATGCCAGTTCTCATATTTGCGTCCTGTGTAAGTATCAGTCTATCCCTTTCATCATACACCATTGATACATCACCTGCACCAGGTGTATTCCTTTTTATCATACGTTGTCTTCCATCATATTCATATCTAAAACATTGTTCAGACAAAAGTGTTGTATATGCATTAGGGCTAGTAGTTGCTAACTGCCAACTGCTACCTACCAACTGCCTGACTCCTTCGGGTTGTATTACACAGCGTAGATTTCCTTGTTCATCATAAATATAATAAGTGCAAAGCCATCCTAAATAATCTGTTCCCGCACCACCATCTGCCACTGCTGTAAGTTGTACTTTTTTTAATATTAACTTATCTTCTTTGTCTTTAAACTCAATTACTTGTTTTTTGTGTTCGTCTGTTGTTATATTTTTATACAGCTGCCCTTCTTCATATACGCCATTATTTATTGAAGTTGCTATAGAGTATGAGCCAAAATTTCCCATTACAGAATTATTTGTAACTCTCAATATTTTTACATCATCGATAGCGGTGTTTATGTAATACTTGGTTTGCACATTTCTTTGCAAAGCAGCAGAGTTGACTTCGCTTCCTCCCCAGCTTTTACCTGGGGCATATCTCTCTGATACTCTATTTAATGGGCTTGGTTCAAAATTTATTTTTTCGTAAAAATTTGTTTCGCCAGGATATTGTACAGAAGCAAACAATTGTTGTTGTGCTAGAGGGTTTGTTTTGAAAGAGCCATTGTTTATGTTTGTGATTCCGCCAGTTGTATTTGCTGCAAAGGGTAAATATTTAAATTGTTCTCTACCATATTGATCATACTCTGTATGTATTACAATATCTGCAAATTCATTATTGCTGCTTTGTAAGCTGCCTTGTTTTATCACAGTTTGTATTGGTCTACCTAGCCCATCTATATATTGAGTAGTAGTTTTTACATCACTTACCCATCTACTCATTAGATCAGTAGCATTTTGCTCAGGAGCAGTGGCATCAAATGTGCGCAGGTAGTTTACTTGAGCTTGTACATGCATGCATACAAGTAACAGTATTGCAAAAGTTATTTTTTGAAACGGTAAAATAGTTACTTTCCTTTTTTTTATACAAAAGTTCATACGTTACTTTATTAAAAAGTTGATGTAATGGTAGATATTATACTTGGATCTGTAGGGCTTACTTTTGAAGAGAATACGCCATATATTGTTCCATCTTTTCCTATAATAAATTTTTCGAAATCGCCTCCAGCCACGGCATCCATATCACCATTTTTATTTTTGCTGGCTAGCCACTTAAACACATCGTTGGCATTGTTATTTATAACATTACTCTTGGCGGCTATTACAATATTATTACCCCCTATAGCTTGCACATATTGTTTTATCTCTGCATCCGTTCTTGCCTCTTTGCCAAAGCTGTTGCTAGGAAAAACAATTATTTGTAAACTGTCTGCATATTGCTGTTGCAATTGTTTTAATCCATTAAGTTGATTTACTTTATTGCTACCCGTAGCTATGTTTACAATCATTATTTTTTTATTTGAATAACTACTCATGTTTATGATATTGCCATTTATACCTGTAAAACTGAGGCTGTAAAAATTTATTGCAAAAAAGGTAATAGCTTTTATTAAAATAGTTGTCATATTCTTTGAAATTTAAAAAGTTTAAAAACAATCCACTGCACATGGTACAGGACCACTTGTAGTTTGTGCTGATGCATCATCCATAGTGCCATCAGGATAGCACCACGCTCTCACACACTGCCAAGTGCCAGTTGGTAAAGGCAGTTTACTTATTTTCACAGCTTTTACCACTCTCCAAAACCCTAGTGTACATACTCCATTTATGCATTTATATTGTGGAGCAGCACAAGGAACTGTGCACACTGCACATGCTGGTGCATTGGCTAATATAATTGGAGGCCCCCATCCGCCAATTGTGGGGCTACATGATGCATTATCTACTGTAGGAGTTATTTGATTACCAGTATTTACGCCCATTATCTGCTCACAATAGGCTAAATCTGTTCTAGGTATATAATTTGGAGGTGTAGGACAAGTGCCAGACGGGTCTATTACCCATCTTATTGCATTGGGAGCTGCGCTGTTTGGGTTTATATCTCTTTCTTCTTTTTCTCTTACACCGCTATTGTAAAGTGGGTCTAGAGCACAAGGCTGGCAGCGAGTGTTGCCTGTGGCTACCCAACGTGGCGTTGTATTATTTATTAATGGGCATTCTTCTACTTGCCCAGCATAGTTGTAACATATTTTTTTGAGAATGTTCTTGTCTTGGTCTTTTATTAAGCTAAGCCTTTTAAATCCGTCATATTCATAATAAGTTGTTATATTATTATAATCTGTAGTGCTACTTAAACCAACTAAAACATTGTAAGTAAAAGTTTTCATTTGTGCATTTCGTGGATAAAACCTTAACTCATCTATTACTGAATTACCAGAAATTGTTATAGAATTAACTCCAAAAATTTCATGTTCATAGCAATTCCAAATCTGGCCATTTATGGTTTTAGTTTTTAATAATTTTGGCCAGCCAGTTAAAGTTCCATTTATATTTAAAGCAACCTGTTTACTCCAGTACGAAACAACATATTTATTGGTTGCTAATAAGCCTGTTTTTGAAATGGTCGTACCAGCCAAATTGTAATCTTTCACCCCGCTTAAACTATTGACATCTAAAACACAATTAGCAGGTACAATTCCTAACCAATTTCCAAATCCATTTGCTTCAAATGAAGTATAAGCAACTAAGTCATTCGAAGCATTTGTTACTTCGGCAACTACATATGAAGAATTATAATCCCAAATTTGAGTGTTTATAATATTATTATATTTCTTTTGCTCAATAATATTATTGTCTGTATTGTAAGCCAAACTATTTGATAAGTTATAATTATTATCTTTTGCAAACACACCTAGTACGCCGCCTGTAACTTGTAAAGGAGAGAAAGCTATTGGGCTGGTGTTTATGAGTTTATAATTCTCTTTTATATTAATAAATTTTTGAGAATTTGAATTTGTTTGCAACCCAAAAATGTTAAGTTCAGAATTCAAGACATTTGAATTAGGAACACAACTATTATAGGTGGTCTTTTCAACTATATCGTTAATTTGATTTTTAATTTGCATATTTACCAAAGCGAGTGTGTTCGGATTGTTAATAGGTGCTTGTATGGAGAAATCAGTTGGATACTTATAAATAGTCTTACGACATATATTATCACTTCCAGTAAATGTTTCTGATCTAAGCTGTCCTTTAGCTGTGTACTCAAATTCTTTTAGAGTTTTTAAAAACGAAGTGGGTGAAGAATAATAAAATGATTCTTCCTTTTTGAGCATACTTTTATTTGAAGTAAAATATTTATAAGGCACATAAACGAAAAATTCATTAAACCAAATATTTTGATTTCCTTGATCAATAGGGTACAAGTAAGCTGCTTTGCCTATTCTATAATTTTCAAAATGTTGAATTTTAAGACCCTTTATAACATCATCACTAGAAAATGGTATAAGATTATCATATTCGAGTACATTCTTTTGCTTAACAATATTAAATGCATCAAAAACTATTTTTTGTTTTAATTGCCCTCTACTCATATCGTACCAAGTTGTTGGACCAATCGGTACTGCACCCTTACCAAATTCTAATCCTCTAATATCTGCGTAGGAATCTGACTCCATATCCCAAGCTGCTGATCCACAGTAATCTACCTGATTTGGAACAGTACAATTATTTAAAGGCCCTCCACCAGCACAAGCATAAGACCTTGTATGATAGTTTTTTTCCCAAGGACGATTAATAGGAGCAAAAGAATAATTACTATTCATGATTTCCTTAAAGTCATATGCATTAAATTCATAAAGATTATAACCATTTGAGCTTCCATTAACTTCAATTTTTTCCTTTATATACTTATATTCAACATTGTTTTTTTCTAATTTACCTAGTGCCCAACTAGGATTATTAGTAATAGCTAAAAAAGATCTGTAGTATAATTCATTGATATTATTAATCATCGAATACGGCAATACATCATAAACATAAGTATTTGAATTATACAGAGGATAAAAACTATGATATCTAAAACCAGCAGTATTTTCTGTAAATGCAAAAATGGGATAATTAATAATTTTACCTGAGCTATTGGAAGAATTTGCCAAGTCAGTATAATCATATTTCTTCACTATTTGTTGAGCAGTTAAAGGATCAAATAATATTTCTTGTTTTAATCTGAGTCCACCACCTACAAAATTTTTATTTTTATAAAAGAAATTATTTGATTCAAAATCAAATTGTCTATAACCTCCTGTAGAAAAATTGATTTTTTTTAAACTTGATGCACCCACAATGTCAGCATTTGCTCTAGGTGCACGATTTCCCGCAGGGTACTCAAATGGTGTACCTGAATTATCCATATCAAAATTAAATACCGAAAATTTATCAGGAGTATTCAAATTAGGATAAACATATAAATATGGAAAGAGTTCAGTAATTCCCGTTCCTCCTGTATTCGCATCGTTAAAATATCCCCAGAAGTCTTTTTTGGAAGATTGTCTTCGAGGCAAAACATAATTTTCATTGTAACTAAAAGAAATATTTTTTTCTGTTAAGTTATCACCGACCTCATTTAATGACAAAAGTTTTAATCGCTTATAAACATCGTCTTGAATAGCTGCCGGCGCCATAGAATTTATAGCTGTTTCAGTTGTATTGCTTTGAAAATAAGAGTAATCAAATCTAATTTTTTTTATTAAAGTGAGTCCTTGATTTTTACTAAAAACCTCAACTCCATCTAATCTTTTAGAATTTATTAAATCTAGCCTTGAGTTTGTTGCTATAAATTTGATTATTTCATTCTTAGATTCAATTTGAATCAATCTTTTTTCTTTTCTTTCTTGATAAAAATAATAAAAATTACTTTTAGTAAAATCTTGTTTTGATTTAGAATTAAGATCAGCATATTTAATTATCTGTTCTTCATAAGTAAAATTGATCTCATCACCATTTTTTGTGATTATTTTAGATAGCTTCCATTCATCAGTTGCAAGATATAAAAAACTACCACCTTGCCCTGGACTTACTGGCATTGTATTCTCAATACCTGGATAGTAAATATTCCACCTTTCATTTGCGCCCCAGTTTTTTATCCTTATTGGTAGATCGAAAATATATTTATTCCCATATTCATCAAGTACTTCAAATAAGTTTATTCCTTTTGTACAAGTTGTGTTATACAACGCAGGATGTCCCCTTTCTGTTGAATTATCCATTGTATAACTAATTCTATAATTTGAATTGGGCGTGAATTTTATTTCATTACTGCCATTAAACATAAATTTTTGGGAGCTCCCAAAAAGATTTATTGCAAAATCATCAGGTTCAGTATCATAAGCCCCATTTCGAGCTGTAAGATCATCAGTACATTCAGTGTACACATTATGATTTGCATCTAACTGGTAAATTGTCCCCATAGTTTTTTTTAATTCATAAGTATTTTCCCAGTCTGTAGTGTGGTTCATATTAAAAGCATTAAGCCTTGTATTTCCGCCTTTTATATATCCATATTTCTTTATAGGTATTACAGTATTTTGGGCAAATCTGATAGCTGTGATATCATCTGGAAAGTCATTCAAAGATCTTGTTATACTCCCCCCCGCATTTAAATACCAACCTAAACCAACCCAACTACTAATATTATCTACTTTTAATGAATTTACATCATATGACATTTTTATAGGCAAATTAAATCCATTTAATTTAACATCCCATACATCCAAAGAAATTTGAGGATTACCACTCAAAAAATCAACTTCAGAAAAATTTGAGTTTGATTCAGGAAATTTAATTTCTTCTATTGTTAATTTGGAGCTGCTCCCAGAACTTAATCCACTCTGCCCAAACATACTTTTTTTTGAAACAATTAAAAAAACAAAACTTAAAACAAGGGTTTTAAAAAAAAACATTTTCATTTAATTCAAATTTTAGATTAAAAATTATATCCCACCCTAAAAACTATTGGCTGTGTAGGCACCGCATGGCTGTTATACAAAAAATCATACAGCAACGAAAGCTTAGTACCTTTTACAAACTTGGTTTTCATGTTTATTTTTTTCGAAATTCCAATCAATCCTGAACTTTGCCAGCTATTTCCAATACCTGTTGTGCCATTGGCATTGCGTAAATCAGCATAGCTTTTGAAGTTGCTATTAAAATTCATTTCGTAACCAGCACTAATAAAAAATTGTTTCTTCATTTTGTAATCAAAAAAACTTCTTAATCCAAGTCCACCTGCCTTCATATAAAAATCACTAATACTGCCGTAATCAATTTTCATAGATATGCCTGCTCCAACCAAACTTTTTTCACCCAGCTTGTAACCCAAACTAATCCCGAGGTCTGCTTGCGAACTCGTATAGCGATTAGGTCTTCCAAATTGGAAGTCACTACCCACCACAATTCTCTGTTTGAAGGTCTTGCTACGATTCGGATTAATTTTAAAATCAGGCATTTCAGCATCGGTGCTATTCCCACCACCTGCTTTTATAATTTTATCTTTCAGTTTGCTTAACTCTGCTTGTGCTGCTTGCATATTTGCACTTATTTGTGCAGCAGCATTTGGGCCTCCAGCAGCAATTCTTCCAGAAATTAAACTGTTAACACTTGCACGGGTTTGCAAACCAGCAAGAGAAGCTGTACTCCCTCCACTACTTGAGCTGCCAAATAAACTAGCCAACATACTATTTTGCTGTACAAAATCTTTCACCGCAGGTATCTTTCCTAAAAGTTCTAATGCTTTTTTTTCTGCCTTGCCAGGTTCTGAAAATATTTCACGATAGTTTTGAAGTGTCTCCGAAAAATAAAACGATTCTTCGTTTATTTTCTTTAAATATTTACTCTTACCTAATACTTTATATGCTTCTGTGAGTAATTGTTTTTTCCTTTCCTTTATAAGCCTTTCTGCTGTTTCTGTTTCATTAACTATTTTATCTAATTCTGTTATTTTTTGCTTGGCGGTAGTAAGAGGTTTTACATATTTAACATCTAATTCCTCTTTCTGTGTTTCTAAATATTTAATGTTTGTAGAAAGTTGGTCACGATATTGGTCATATCTTTTGCGAGTACTTTCTACTAAAGATTTCCCTTCTTTTATTTTAGCAACCATACTTGCAAATGTTTCTCTTCCTTCTCCAAATAATTGTTGTGCTGTTTGAGGTGAAGATTTCTCCAAAAGCTTCTTTATTTTTACCTCCCATTTGCTTAACTTCTCCAAAGTTTTTTTGGTTTTAGAACTGAGTCTGTTACTGTATTTATCTATCTTGTCATTTGTATTTTTAATGAACTTTAATGATACTTCTGTAATGTCTGGTATGGTAGTAATATTCGTATCCTTCTGTCCGTAGCTGTAGGCGGAGTGTAGTGTAAGTACTAGTAAGAAAATCTTAAACTTTGCGAAACCCATCAGTAAAGTTTTGATAGTTAACATCTAATCGTAAAGTAAATGTATGATGGGAGTTTTATAATACCAACTTTTATGCATAGTTTTTTAAATATATATATAAGATGTAGGGTAAAGAAATATAGGCTTGTAGGTAAAATACTACAAAATTGTTGCCACAATAATTAAAACTGCTAATCATAATTTTGTATCGCTATTCTAGTGTTACTTTTGCAAAGTGTATAGTTATTTTAGGGTGATACACGCATACCTTTCACATGACTACCGCGTGCCTAACACATTACATACACATGCTATCCACATGATGTACATCATGGCAAATACATGGCTACCGCACTGTTATTTTTTAAGTTTTTTTATAAGTATATGTTTGCTTCATGGATTTGAAGCAAGTAAATTCTCTATCATTCAGCTAGTTTAAGCGCTTTATTTTTACGAGGCTCTCTTTATTTTATATTGCTTCAGCGTATAAAAAATATTTTTTAGTTCCACTTCCAAACTCCTCCCTAATCATTCCCTAAACTTTTGCTACATAACCATACATAAAATACTTTGTTTTCAATTTCTCCCCAATAGCTCCGCAATCCCTCCCCAATCATTTCTCTGCTAAAACCTTTACTAAAAACTTGGCAGAAACGAGAACAAAGTGGAATTAAGTTGAACAAATGGGAACAATATTTCCCAATTGACATTTTTTAAGCAATATAACAACCAACTCGACTTTGTTAGGGATTGTTTGGAATTGTTTAGAATTTACCTACCCAAACTTACCTAACTGCGAAACTGCCCTTTTACCGCATCGTTTATTTGTGTTCTATTAAATCATAACAAAATAAAACGACATGAAACAACAAGCCGTAAGAAGAAAAGTTAAGACAACCATGAGGGTAGTAAAATCTTTAAAAGTAGTAATCACTCCCAACCCAAATGAAGCCACAGAAAAATTAGTAAACAGTGCATGGAACTTTTCGTTCACGGCATTATGGAACAACAGCGTTTTTTCTAAAACAGAAATTGCCACCTCAAAAGAAAGTATCACTGAATTTTTAGCAGCCTTTAAAGACAAAGAAAGAGGCTACAGTATTTTTTGCCAAAGAGTATTATTGGCAAGACAATACGTAACGGCACAGCCAAACCGTTTTATTCCACTACCAAGTCTTTGGTTGGATAAAAACAATGCAACAGGATTTGCAGGTACAAAAGATTGGTACAACAATATTAAAGCGGTAAGAACATCACTACCCAATTTTAAAACAGAATTGAGAGCCTTTGCAGAAGCAGTGTTAGAGATGAGCCAAGAGCCTACCAATGCCAACTTCCATTACTGGAGAAACTATTTTATAGAAAAGAAAACTACTGGATTGTTAAGCCTTTTTTTACAGACGATTGCCAACGAACAATTCGGATTATAATACCAACAACAAACACAATTATGAAAAAAAATACGATAGCAGTAAAACCATATTCATTAACGGAGATGTCGAAAATGTATGATGTATGTACAAGAACTATGAAAAAATGGTTAGTACCATTTGAAGCACAAATTGGTAAAAAGCAAGGACGGTATTTTACGATTGCACAAGTAACCACGATTCTTGATAAGCTAGGATTGCCTACAGAAATAGCACTCTAAAACGTACATAAATAAACCCTGTTTTGCATTTCCGAACCATGTTTACACATTACGAACGCAATCTTACCTAAACTATGAAAGGGGCTTTTTAGACCATCACATCTTTGCAATATCAAAAACAAAAACACATGGAAACAAAAACAACAACAGGCGTTACCTCTAGTAATTTTTTACTAACAGGAGCAATTTTTTTAGCCGATATGGATTTAGCAGGGTTTGCAGATTATGCCGTGAAAGCAGCCATTGGTGGGGCAATATGGTTGGGCTACAAATTAGCAGCAGACTTTATTGATAGAAAACGAAATATTAAAAAATGAGTTCATTCACAAAAATTTTAGGAGGTACGGTATTGGGTGCAGGGCTTATCGCAGGTGTGAATTATTTTAAAAATATCAAAAGAGCAAAAGCCGAACTAGAAGTTATACCAACTGCAAATTTGTACAGTTTAAGTTGGGATGGTGTAACGATTAGAGTAGATGTACTCCTTAAAAATCCAACATCGGAAAGTTTTATTATAAAGTTTCCATTTGTAAAGTTGCTCTATAAAAATACAACCATTGGCAGTTCGCAAGCGTTGAACAAAAACATAAAAATAGCTGCACATGGAGAAGCGATGATAGATAAAATTTTAATAACCGTTCCCGTAACAAGTGTGTTCTCTTTAGTATTTGGATTGATAAAAGCCTTGCATAATAAAGAAGCCATTAAGCTCACCATAAAAACGATGACAGAAGTGGATATTGGTTTTGCAAAAATACCTTATGATAACGAAACAGAAGTTGTACTAAAGAAAAGTTAAACAAAGAGGCTAGGAGAATAAAAGAGAAAAAGAGAAGAAAAGAGCTAAGAGAAAAAACAATTAAAAAATTTATGGAAGCGCATAAAAAACGAAACATCCAAAGTGGTGAACGGTACAGCCATCTCTTTCCCGAAGCAACAAAGGTTACTTCAACGATAAGAAAAGATGCCAATGTTTACCATACCGTAGCCTTTATACCAAAAGTGGTGAATGAAACTTTGCAGCATACAAAACAGATTGCTGCATTATTAAAAGCAAATACCACTTATGAAACATGCAATAATATTTGGCAGTTTGTTTACGGACATATTGCTTACAAAAAAGATGCAGAGGGTTATGAGCAAATACGTAGCCCTGCAAGGGCATGGCACGATAGGTTTACAGGCGTGGATTGTGATTGTTACTCGGTATTTATTTCTAGTATTTTAACCAATTTAAACATACCACATAAACTAAGGATTACAAAGTACCATCGAGATTATTTTCAACACATCTATCCAATCGTGACCTCACCCCAACCCTCTCCGCAAGCGGAGAGGGAGATAGTCATCGACTGTGTAACAGAAAAATTTGATTACGAAGTACCCTTTAGCGAAAAAAAAGATTACCCAATGGACTTACAATATTTAAACGGATTTGATGGCAACCCTGCATTGTATGCAGACCCAAACGACAGCTATATGTTAGCAGGTAATGGAATGGATGAGTTAGGTAAAATCATTCAAAAAAGATTTGCTGCAAACAACAAAAGACAAGCTCCTGCAAAAAGCAACAATAAAAAGCAGGTAAGAGTTGAAAAGCGTAAAACAGCAAATGTTGTTGGAGGTAGAAAACTAAAAGGCAAATTGTTGAACAAAGTAAACAAACTAAACCCTGCAACACTAGCACTACGCAATGGTATTCTTGCTTCCATGAAACTCAAT
>JAYVID010000277.1:0-3282 GCA_043770525.1 Ferruginibacter sp. | reverse complement strand
CGTCTGCATGGGCTACAGTTAATTCATTTCTACCTGGGAAAACTATTAAATCTCCTGCTTATCTCAATAGAGGCAAAAAATGCGGGACACGCATTTCTGCCATGGGTATTGCACCTAAAAGTGGTTCTTCATTTCCTGGCATTAGCAGGGCATTGGTAGTACAATATCTATCTAAATAATAAATTTCAATAGGCCCTACTACATCAAGCTCTACAATTCTGCCATCTGCCAATACCGATTTTCTAGTACCTTTTTTGATAATTGAAGTACTTCTTGTATAGCATAGTTGATGCAAAATGTAATACAGCCAGTATCCACCAAAGCCCTAACTGTCATTTGTTTTATTTCATTTTCTTCTAATAAATGGCTTTTAGATAATTCAATATCACCTGCATTTACTAATTTAATATTTGCGTAAGTGTACCCCATTTTAATAATAATTTTAGTTAAGATACGAAAAATAATCTGGGCTGCTTTATGAAAAGTGTTTCCCGTTTTAACTACTAAAAATTTCTATTGATAATTTATCTCATGTTATTTTTTTAAAACTTATTAACAAAAAGGGGCGTTGGCATAGTATTGGAAACTAAGCTATCATTATTATGAAAGAGAAAAATTTTTTATAAGAAGCTGGTTTTAGGGTTTTATTAGGGAAAACGGGAGTATTTATGCTCCCGTTTATTTTTTTAACATATATCATTTATGGAAAAAGTAATAAGGTACATCTTAGCTCCATATTTACTTTTATGAATAAATTTCTCTACTTAGCCCTTTTACTTTCTTCTTGTTATGCAAAAGATAAAACGGCATTTTCTAAAAATAGTATTGCTGTAAATGCTTCGACAAACAAAGCTGTTAATTATGATTCTTGCAAAAAAGCAATTGCAATCATAAAACGGCAACAAAAATCCAAATGGGAAAAATTATCAAAAACTGAGCAAGAAAAAGTTTTTGCATACGCTGTAACTAAAACAATTGCCCCTGCTTGGCTTGGTACAAAATGGGATTTTAATGGAATTACACAAGAGCCTCAAAAAGGAAAAATTGCTTGTGGTTATTTTGTAACTACTGTTTTAAGAGATGCGGGCTTACCTATAGAAAGAGTAAAGCTTGCGCAATGTGCTTCAGAAAAATTAGTAACAACAATTGTTCAAGAAAAATATATAAAACGATTTAGTGCGGTTGCTATGGATGATTTTATGGCTTATCTAAAACTTAATGGGTTTGGGTTATATATTGTTGGGCTAGATAATCACACAGGTTTTATTTTTAATGATGGGTTGGATATATGGTTTATACATTCTTCCATTTTAGGCACTAGGGATGTACAAAAAGAAAAAGCAGCAGGTAGTAGCATTTTACAAAAAAGTAAATACAGAATAGTGGGTAAGATTAGTGAAGATGAATTGGTGTTGGATAAGTGGATACTAAATTGAGAAAATGAATATCAAAAGTTTTTAGCTACCCTGATTTTTTTAATAAAGTATTTTTCAAAAGCATTAACCGCCGCTTTTTCTGCTTTTTCTATGTGTCGGTTGCGATAAGATGTATTTATATCAACTAATTTTATTGAGGAAATATTATCGTTTCCGAGTAGTTGAATTCTTGCATTAGAGGTTCTTAGATAAATCGTATCACTATCAGTCACCTTATTATAATCAACAAGTTTTAAAACAGTATCGTTAAGATTTTTAAAATAAAAAACACGACTTACACTATCGAAAACGATAACATCTTTTACATCTTTAAAATAACTTAAATTATCTTTTTGGACTTTATTAAACCTTAACACAAGTTCTTTTTTCGAAAAATTAAAATCATAATTTTTGTTTGCTTTGTAAATATGTTTTGGAATAGAGGTATATATTTACTTTAGAACTTTTAATACAAACGCTCAAACATACACCCCACCTGCTTTTGCAGATATAGACAATAATTACCGTAATTACGTAAATAATGTATTTGGTGCTTTGGAAGCTAACCGTATACCAACTGGCTTATTGGCTGATTACGGCTTTGATTTTACCGACCCTAAAATTTACAATGGCACTGTATTGGTAGACAGTACATTGATGGAACAGGGCATATATACTGAATTATATAAAACAATTTTTACCAGTAAGTTTTCTCAATTTTATGCAAGCAATTTTTAAAACACTACATTATGAAAAATATAAAATTTATCTTAACCGCAATAGCTGTAATATCTCTTTTTACATTTAGCCAATGCAAAAAAAATAAAAACGAAGAGCCACAACTACCACCCGAAACTACCACTGGTGCTAACACTTTTGGCTGTAAAGTAAATGGTAAAGTATTTGTACCAAAGGATGGTAGAGGACGACCGGGGCTATATGTGCAATATGTAAACTTGGGTTCAGGAATTGGGGGGGGTGGTTTTTAAATATCCCAGCTGTTGATTATCAAGTGAACCCAAGTCAAAGTATTAGCATTGTTTCGGATAGTTTACTTCTCCTTGAAGGAGTAACTTATCAATTCAAAACAATCAAAGGAAATGCGAAGACTTTTTATGATTCAGGTTTAGAACTATTTCCAAAACTTGATGGGGAAATTGGGAGTGTATTTATAAGTAAACACGATCAAGTTCAAAAAATTCTTTCTGGTACATTTTCTTTCGTTGGAACGAATGGGAATGGCGTAAAAGTAAACATAACCGAAGGTCGTTTCGACATCCGTTATTAATCACAGAATTTAAAACAAAAAATATGAAAAGAAGACTTCAACTATTATTGCTTTTATGTGTAATCAGCAGAACAGAAGCCCAAACATTTACACCACCTGCTTTTGCAGATGTGGACAATAACCACCGTACTTATGTAAACAATGTATTTGGAGCATTAGAAGCTAACAGAGTTACGACGGGTTTACTAGCCGATTACGGCTTTGATTTTACAGACCCTAAAATTTATAATGGCTCTGTGTTAGTAGATAGCACATTGATGGAACAAGGTATATATTCAGAACTTTATAAAACAATTTTTACCAGTAAGTTTTGTTAACTTTTTGCAAGCAATTTTTTAAAATACTACATTATGAAAAATATAAATTATCTTTTAGTTACACTGGCTTTACTTGCACTTTTTACATTTAGCCAATGTAAAAAAAATAAGACAGATGAACCACAACTCCCTCCAGAAACTACAACTGGTGCCATGACCTTTGGTTGTAAAGTAAACGGAAAAGTATTTGTGCCAAAAGATGGTAGGGGAAAACCTGGGCTTTTTTGCCAATATGTAAACCTTGGAGCTGGTCCGGGGGGGG
>JAYVID010000276.1:0-2548 GCA_043770525.1 Ferruginibacter sp. | reverse complement strand
AGTTTTTTGGAAAGAAAAAAACCAGGTGGCTGGCGATACAATGTATTTATTTACTGAGAACCAGAAACCTAAAAGGTTGTATGTTTTTAACAACAGCATCATCATCAACCAACAAAACCCTGCCATGTATAACCAGGCCGGCGGCCGCACTTTAAACGCTTATTTTAAAGATGGACAAATTGATTACACTCTTATAAAAGGCTCGCCTGCAGAAACTATTTTTTATACGCAAGATGAAGACAGTGCGTACATTGGAATGAATAGAAGCAGTGGTGATGTGGTAGATGTTTATTTTGTAAAACAGGAAGTAAATAAAATAAAATTTGTGAACAATGTGGATGGTATTATGTACCCCATAAAGCAAGTGCCCAACGATAAAAAATTATTGAAAAATTTTAATTGGCAAGATAAAAGAAGGCCAAAAAATAAACTGGAATTATTTGAGTAAGGTACAAACGATCAATCACAATTTATATTTTTGTAGCTTTTCAACTTTATGCATTTGCAATAGCAAAACCACACAGTTACAGCATTTTTATATAAGTTTGCCCATCAAATATTAAGAAAGATAGATTATCATAAAAGTGATTTAATTTTAAGGCATGTCAATTTATATTTACATTTTAATTGGTTTTGTAGCTGGGTTCATTGTTGCATGGATAATACAATTAATTACCATATTAAAATTTAAAAAAGAAAACAAAAGTGCAAAAGGTTTGCTGGAGAGCGAAAAACTGATAAAGGAAAATGCACAAAAAGAAAACAATTATTTATTGCAATCTGCTGATGCTGCATTAATTACTACGAGGGCAAAATTAAAACAGGCAGAAGATTTAATTAAAATAATGGATACAGATATATTGCTTTTACAAAAAAGCAATGAAGAAACCGAAGCATTGCTTGCAAAAGGCGAGCCTGCCATACACGAGTTAAAATTGAAGTTAATAGAAGCTAATAATGTTATTGCCCGTTATAAATCTATAACCGGAGAAAAGTAAACCTACTTTTCCATTTTCATTTTAAATTGCTGATAGGGTTATTTTTCAATTAAAAAACCCTCAATTCTAAGTAGAAATTGAGGGTTGCTTTTAATATGTGTATCGTTTATTTAAACGAGGCCATTACGCTAATTTTTGGTTCTGTAGCTACTTTACCTGCTGCTATTGCTCCACCATTTACACCATAGTCTGCCAGCTTTACCGTAAAATTGGTAGAAGTAGTTACTGACTTGCCTGCTACCACTACAGTTGCAGTTGTAGTAACTGGTTTAGTAACACCATGCATGGTTAAATCTCCTGTTACTTCTGCATTGTATGTACCATTTTTCTTAAAATTTACTGCAGCAATATTGGTAATTTTTCCTTTAAACGTTGCTGTTGGATATTTATCAGAGTCCATCCATTTTTCACCATTAAAATGCTCTTGTATTTTTGGGTTAGAAAAGGTAAAACTTTTAATAACTGATTCAAAAGCTACCATGCCTGTTTTTGTATCAATACTTGCTATAACCGTTTTGTTATCTGCTTTTGGCAAATTATCTATACTTGTTGTAGCATCAAAATTAATGGTTGCAGAAGTAGTTGTTTTTTTCTTTTGAGCAAAAGTTAAAGTAGTTAAGCCTACTAAAGCAAATAATAGAATCGATTTTTTCATTTGTTTTGTTTTATGTTGTTTAAAAATTTACTGATTAACGGTACATCTTTTAAAAGTAATAAACTCAGCTTCGAGTATGTTACTATATGCACCACCACTGCAAGAGCCTTTAATAGACACACTATCCCCTTCTTTTAATTGTTTTGCCTGTTGTACATGTTGCTGCTGAAAAGCAAAAATTATATATGCATCGGTTAACGTATCTATCATTTTTATATTAACGGTTGTATCAGCATATTCAGTCTCTGAAATTCTACCATTAACCGTTATAATTTTTTCAACATATTTTTTGTTTGATAAGCTGTCGTTGTTTTGAAATTCTTTTATCAACTCTAAAGCATTTACACTATATGCTGCGGTTTCTTTACTGGTATCATTAAATTTTTCTGTAAAAATGTACCAAACTGCAACACCGCCAACTATAAGTAAAATAACACTTGCCCATAGTATTCTTTTAAACCAAACATTTCTTTTCTGTATTTTTATCATGCAATATTAATTGGTTGTCAAATATACAATGTTTAAACATTAGTAAGATGTTAAGTAATTTCATTTCAGTTAACTTACGTTGAGGCATTTTAAAAAAAATTATGAAAATTATCTTATTCCCTTTGTTATGTATGTGTTGTTTGTTTTCACAAGCCCAGTCTTCCTATTTGTTAATTGGCACTTACGATTCTCCTAAAAGTGAAGGAGTTTATGTTTATAATTTTAATAATATAAATGGTTCAGCAACTGAAGTAAGCCATGTAAAAATTTCAAACCCTTCTTATATTGCTGTATCGCCCAACAAAAAATTTGTGTATGCTGTAAATGAAAATGCTGATAAAAATGGTAAAGGAGGTGAGGTAAGTTCATTTTCATTTGATAAGAAAACTGGTTCATTAAACTTTTT
>JAYVID010000275.1:0-20548 GCA_043770525.1 Ferruginibacter sp. | reverse complement strand
TTGTCCTTTTGGAAGCTCTCGTATTTCAAATTCTGATTGTTTTGCTATTTTCTTTCTTTTTTTAGGCAATGATAGTAATGCTTTTTTATTGCCACTCTTTTTATTGCATATTTTATCATTGAAAGCACTATTTTTTATTTCTATCAAATTACCATTTTCTTTTAAAATAGTAATACTAGAAATCTCTGCTTTGGAAAAAGTTCCTAAGAGCATGAAGCAAAAATTGCAACATATCTTTCTCAAACAATTTATAATTGTTTTTTTCATTGGTGGTTTTAAAATTGAATTAAAAACTATTTGTTTTGTGTAAAACGTAAAACCATAAAAAAAGTTGTATAGAAAAGCTGCTTTTTTGCATGAAATAGGCATCTTTAGCCACTATATTTTTGTAGTGCTTTTTCTAAGAATGGTAATGATATTTTTAAAATATGACTAAAGCTTGGAAGTTTTGAAAGCTAAAGTAGTAAATGGTTTTGTAGTATTGTAATGAAAATCATACCACTATACACACATTAATATTCTAGTAAGTGTAGAAGAGTTTCTTATTTTTTGCTTTGTGCTAGGTATCTTGTAGTGTTAATATTTTACACTTTTGTTAAACAATTATCAAGCTATGTACTGCTATTGGTTGGGTTCTCTTAATAAATTGGTAAAGTAAATAGACAATAATGTTGGACAGGAAAATTACCAAGTATTAGTATTTAAGTAATTGATTGAACCTAATTAGTTTGATAAAAAAAGTTACTGCTATTCAATAATTATTTACAGCATTTTATTATTGTAAAAATAAATGATACTGCTCTATTTCCCGATACAGAACTTCGAAAATATAAAATCTAGCTTATCCTCATTGGTAACCTCGCCAGTAATTTCTCCTAAGTGGTACAATGCAGCACGAATATCAGATGATAATAAATCGCCAGAAATATTTAAATCTATCCCATTTTTTATTTCTTGCAACGATGTAGCAATATTTTTAAGCGACTCCAAATGGCGTACATTGGTTACAATATTATTTTCGGCATTGGTAGCTGCATGTACGGTGGTAGTAAAAAGTGTTTCTTTAAGTTTATCTATACCATCATTGTTTTTTGCAGATATAAATTGAATTTCTTTTAGTGTAAAATAATTTTCTTTCAAACCCTTTTCTGCCTTGTTTCCTACAAGCAAGTATTTTATATTTTCTGTTTCAAAAATATTTATTTGCGTTTGTAAATCTGTTCCGCTTTCTGTATTTACATCAAAAATGTATAGTACAACATCTGCACTGCGCATTTTGCCTAAGCTTTTTTCAATACCAAAGTTTTCAATAATGTCTCCTGAGTTTTCACGAATACCAGCGGTATCTATCAATCTAAATAAAATACCGTGTATATTTATTATTTCTTCAATAGTATCTCTTGTAGTGCCAGCAATATCACTTACAATGGCTCGTTCTTCATTCAATAAAATATTGAGTAATGTTGACTTGCCTGCATTTGGTTTGCCAATAATGGCTACACTCACACCATTCTTTATTACGTTTCCTAAAGTAAAAGAGTCAATCAATTTATTTACGGAGGTTGATAATTCATTTATAAGATTATAAAACTTTTCTCTATCTGCAAATTCTACATCTTCAGTTGCAAAATCCAATTCCAGTTCTATGAGTGCAGAAAAACTAATTAGTTGCTCACGCATCTGTGAGAGCTCATGTGAAAAACCACCACGTATATTGTGTAGCGCAGCTTTTTGTGAAGCAACAGTATTAGCTGCAATAATATCTGCCACGGCTTCGGCTTGTGTAAGATCCATCTTTCCATTTAAAAATGCTCTTTGGGTAAACTCACCTGCACGTGCAAGGCGTGCACCCTTGCTTACACAAGCTTCTATAATTTGTTGTTGTATAAACGTACTGCCATGGCAACTGATTTCTATCGTATCTTCTCCTGTAAAACTTTTTGGACCTTTAAATAATGTAAGTACTACTTCATCTATCAATCTATTTCCATCTTTTAGCATGCCTACGAGTGCAGTATGTGTAGCTTGTTCCGCTATTTTTTTAGATGGAAACAAACTGTCAATAATTGATAAAGCTTTGCTACCTGATATTCTAATAACTGCAATGGCTCCAATACCTGGTGCTGTTGCTAGAGCTACAATTGTATCATCCCATCCGGTCAATTTATTCAACATTGTGCAAATATACAATGCAACTTGTATAATATATATTGAAAGTGAAAATGGTATTTATAAGAATTATAACACTCTTATTATGACAAAAATGGGCTTTGTATTTATAAGTTCCAAATATCTTTAGCCAGCCTAAATGTATTGCAATGGGCTTCCATAATAATTTTTACATCTGCACTATATCCACCCCCAAGTGATACAACACAAGGAATATTTTTTTCTTTCAGCAATGCAAGAATATATCTGTCTCTTTCTTTACACCCATCCATACTCACTTTTAGTTTTCCAAATTTATCGGTATCTAAAATATCAACACCTGCTAATACAAAAACAACATCTGGTTGTGTATCTTGTATAATTTTAGGTAATTCATTTTTTAATAAACTCAAATATGTTTCATTGGTAGTGCCATCAAGCAATTCAATATCTACATCACTTTTTTCTTTGTGAAAAGGATAATTATTCTTGCCATGCATACTAAAAGTAAAAACCCTTGGTTCATTTTCAAATAATTTTGCAGTGCCATTACCTTGGTGTACATCTACATCTATTATTAATATATTTTTTGCAAAGTTTTTTCTTAATAAATAATTAGCTGCAATGGCTTGGTCATTTAGCATACAAAAGCCTTCACCTCTATCTGCAAAAGCATGGTGTGTGCCACCTGCTATATTTAAAGCTACACCGTTTTGAAAAGCATAATGACAGCAGTCTATTGTGCCTTGTGTTATTATTAATTCTCTTTGTGTAAGCGCTGGGCTTTGGGGAAAGCCAATATGGCGTTGCTCTTTGATTGATAATGTTTGAAGTATTAATTTGTCTAAATATGCTGCATCATGTGTCCATAAAATAATTTCTTTATTACAAGTATTTGGTTCAAATAGATTTTCTTTTGTAATTGTTCCTTCATGCAAAAGTTGTTCTGGTATCAATTCATATTTAAGCATTGGAAAGCGATGTCCCTCTGGTAATGGATGAGCATATAATGGATGGTAAGCTATTTTTAAAATTCGTTCTTGCATATTTTTTTACTACAATTTAATTCTACAATGTACATTATCTATCTTTACAAAAATAACGCACAATGGAATCTAATGACCCTCTACATGGCAAAACATTAAAACATATTCTTACAGATTTGGTACATCATTTTGGGTGGGAAGGCTTGGCGGAACAAATTAATATAAATTGTTTTAAAACAAATCCTACAATAAATTCTTCTTTAAAATTTTTGCGCAAAACAGACTGGGCAAGAAAAAAAGTAGAGCAATTATATATTTATACAATCGTTTAAAATTGTTTTTATGCAGCAAACAAATGCAGATAAAATTATAGCACAAACAAAAAAGTGGATTACGGATGTAGTAGTGGGTTGTAATTTTTGTCCGTTTGCAGCCAGAGAAATAAAACGTGGCAGCATACACTACGAAGTTTTATTTGAAGCTACAGATGAAGATACTCTGAAAGCTGTTGTAAAAATATTTAGTTTGTTAGACGCTGATGATACAATAGAAACAGCTTTAATTATTATGCCAGAAGCTTATGATGCATTTGCAAATTACCTTGAAATTGTAGATAAGGCAGAACATTTATTAGAAAATGAAAACTACGAAGGTATCTACCAAATAGCAAGTTTTCATCCTCAATATTTATTTGCAGGCAGTACTATAATTGACCCTTCTAATTATACCAATCGTTCACCACATCCTATGCTACATTTTTTAAGAGAAGAAAGTGTAAGCAAAGCTATAGATGCACATCCTAATATAGATGATGTGCCAGAACAAAATGTACAGTTTGCTACTGAAAAAGGGTTGGATTATATGCAAAAATTATTTGCTGCTTGTATGTAAGCAGACTGAATTTATTATTAGTTTTAAAAAATTGGTTAAAATAAAAAAGAGAAGCATTTGCTTCTCTTTTTATAGATTGATTGTTGAATTATAAAATAGTAAAATTAATAATGATGTCTGTTTTTTCACAGTGTATACCATTTCTAGGTTCGTATATTCTTAAAATGACCGTTTCTTTATTATCATTAATTTTAGGGCTGGTGCTTTTTATAAACTTGTAAGTTTTATTATTTTCAATACTCACTATTTCACTCAGCTGAAAACTATTTGCTTGTTTTGATAAAAGTACTATATCATTTGTATTTAAATATTGGTTTAAATCTAAAGTATATAATTTACCAGACTGTAAGGATACATCAAACACTATATTTTTTATTTCTTCATTATTTTGAAAAGTTTCTTTTTTGCAAGAAAAAATAAGACTTGATAATATTAAAAGTGTAACTAAAAACTTTATTGACTTTACCATAAAAAATAGTTCTGTTTTAATTAATGAATTTGGAAGATACAAATACTTTTTAGAATAAATTCTAACAACTGTAGAAGTTTTACTATATGTGGATAAATAGTAAACTGTTATATATTTGATTAGTTTTTGAAAAATTAAGTATTAGTACAATTTTATATTTTATTATTTATGCAATTTGTAATTGTGTTACCAGATGCTATACAAAGCATTGTTTGTAGGGTTTGTATTATAAAGTGTTTATTTTCAACTAGTTTTTTTATTTTTTTTATTTTTGATATTTAATAATTTTTATATTTGTTTAAGAATCTAGCCATATTAATTTTATTTCTTAGTTCTAGAAATATTTTGCTTGCAAACGATACTATACCTATATCAGAAAAAATAGTAAAATTTAAAAAAGCAATAAATAATAAGCAAAAAATTGATTTTGCTTTTTCTATTGTTGATAGTTATATTAAAGATGATTATGATGATTCTGCACAAACTTGGATTTATACTTTAATAGATCTTAATAGTGTAAATACGGATGATTCTATAGATTATTTTATACATTCAAGGCAAACAGAAATTTTTTATTTTAGCAACTTAATTCAATTTGCAAAAACCTCTTCTTCTAAAACAATAGCCATAGCCCAAAAAATTAATGATAGTGCATTAATTGCAGATGCTTATGCTTTTAAAAGTTATATTTACGAAGAGCTAGATAGTATTGCTGAAGCTAAATCCGCAGCAATTATAGCTAAAAGTTTCTTTCCTAAATATCCTACAAAATATAAGCGTTCTTTAATTAAATACAGCCAAATAGTAAACCAACTGGCACAATTGTATGTAAAGTTGAATGTGCCAGACTCTGCTTTTTTATATAACAAAATGGCTTTTAATTTTGCTTTATACGATAGTGCACAAAGAGCCTTAAATATGTGTAATAGTACTTTTGGTAATATTTTTATGCAGCAAAATAAATATGATAGTGCATTATTTTATTTTGATAAATCTAAAGAAGGATGTTTTTTAAATAAAAATTATGATATTATTTTATGGAACACTGGAAGAGAAATAATAATTGCTAAAGATGATAATGCAAAAGCATATAATTTATTATTAAATGGATTTTCAATAATTGATTCTTTAAAAGTAAGTTCATTTTTTCAAAAAATTTTTTATAAGGATGCTTTAAGTGTTTTTAATGAGAGGAACAATACACAAGCTATAAGTTTAATACAGCAGCGTATGATAGCATTACATGCTTATGAAACCAAAGATGGTAATAAATTAATACAGGATATTTCAGAAAAATATGTAGAAAGTGAAAATGCTTTATTGCGCTCCAATTTGGCAGCACTAAAAAGTAAACGAACCTTAACAACTTTTCAAGTTTTGAGTATCCTTTTGTTAGCTGGTTTAACCATCCTCACTTTTTATTTTTTATATAGGCGTAAAAAAAATACATTGTTACAATTTGTGGCACAACAACAAGCTATAGAGCAAGAACGTACTCGCCTTGCACGAGAACTACACGATGGCTTGGGTAGTATGCTTAGCGGGGTTAAACATTCTTTTTCTGCTATTAAGAATAATATACAGTTAGAAAATAAGCAGGAAATTGATTTTGATAATAGTATTGAAAAATTAAATACAAGTATAAATGAATTAAGAAATATATCTCATAGTATGATGGATACAGATAGATTGTTAGATAATGGACTACCAAATGCATTGAGAGACTATTGTAAAAATTTTAATCATCAAGGTGGTTTAAAAGTTGTTTTTAAAGGGATTGAATTAGAAAGCCTCGTTTTAAGAGAAGAAAAAGCTTTTCACATTTTTAGAATAGTGCAAGAGCTTTTGCATAATATAATAAAACATGCTCAGGCTTCAGAAGCTATTGTGCAGCTAAGTAAAGATAGCAACGAACTATTTATTACAGTAGAAGATAACGGAATAGGTTTTAATAAAATTAAAGCATTTCAAATGGAAGGTATTGGGTTACGTAATATTGAAAACAGACTAAAAATAATATCTGGTAAAATAGATATAAAATCAGCAGCTGAATATGGTACTTCAATTTTTATTAGCTGCCCATTATAGTATTTTTAGAGTAGCATAGTTATTCTATCATTTTTGTGTATTTTTAAGATATGAAGTTTCTAAAACTTATTTTTTTTATATCACTGTTTGGTAATGCTTCATTTGCGCAGCAGCAAAATTATAGTTTTACCAACTTTACAACCGCCCAAGGCTTGCCCGATAATAGAATAACCGCCATTACCCAAGATAGTAGAGGATTTATTTGGATAGGTACACCAGAAGGTTTAAGTAGATTTGATGGAAAAAACTTTAAAAATTTCTATGCAAAAAAAGAGGATAGCATAGTTACACCAAATTCATTTTCCAACATATATGAATATAAAAAGGGGCATTTGGTACTTAATAATTACGAAAAAATTCTTTGTTTTAATACATATACGGAACAGTTTTATTTTCCTAAAAATAAATTAGTAGGGTACATAAGCAGAAATAAAATAGTAAATGCAGATAAGTTTTATATTCAGTGGCTTGACAAATCGTATATCTGTAATAGTAATTTAGAAATTATGGATTCTGTTCAAAATTTTCCACTTGAAAATATTAAAGGAAATGTTTTGCTTCTTAATTATTTTTCTAAAAATATATTATTGATTGAATGCAAGAACAACTTTTGCTTTTACGATTTAACCACAAAGAAGTACGACCAAATAAAGTTAGATACAACTTTTAAAGATAAGGTAAGAGGCTTTACATTTCGTTATTACGATTCTACAAAACAGGATATTTATTTTACAGAGTACTTTTCTGGTAATTATAAATATTCACTTATTACAAAAAAAATAGTGTATTTAAATATTGGCTCAAATGGTGTGAAATATCCACCTGCATATACATACAAAATACTACAAAGAAATGAAAACGAATTATGGATATTAACGGAAGCTGGGCTTGAAATTGTGAATAAAAATACCAGCGCATTAGCCTTGGTAAATAATGATAAAAGAATTGAAACTTCCTTAATAAGTAATAATGCCTATACAGGTTTTATAGATAAAAGTAAAAATTTTTGGATTGGTACAAACAATGGTTTAAGCAAACTTAATGGAAATGTTTTAGGTATAAAAAACTGGAGCAATGAATTTGCTACAACCGAAGCATGTGGTATTATGAGTATTGTAAAAGGTAATGACGACAATATCTATACCTCTGTTTATTTTGATAAAGCATATAAATTAAATACAACTAATGGTATTGTAAAGCCATTGCAGCATAAACTAAATATCGGCAATTGGTGTTTATTTGTTAAAGGCGATGAAATTATTAGAACAGGTGCAGGTAAAAATTTGTTAAGTTACAATACAGCTACAAATCAATATAAAGAATTAGATTTTTTGAAAGGTTATTTTACTAATTCGGATTTGGTAGTGCTAGGCTTGGTACACAGCAATGGCGATGAATGGTATAGTGGAAATAAGGGAGGAGGGTTTGTAAGGAAACTATCCAACAGTACTGTAATAAAAACGTATAAAAAAGATGATGGAATAAATACCTTTTCTAATTCTTATTATACAACCTATATCGAAGATTTAAATAAAGATTTATGGTTTTGTGTAAATAAAACTTCAACGCTTTTGCATTGGGAATTTGCTACGGATAAATTTAGAGAAATAGAATGGAAAAATTTTCCAAGTCTGAAAGAAAAAATAAGAGATGGAATTAATGCGATTGCACATGATAGAGAAAATAATATTTGGATAGCATTTAATGGCTCAGGTTTAGTAAAGTATAACCCTCAAAATAATAATTTTGTACATTATGCAATTACAGATGGCTTGCCAAGTAGTATTATACAAGGCATTAAATTTGACAATGCCAATAGGTTATGGATAACTTCATTAAAAGGATTAAGTTGTTTTTTAATTGCAGAAAATAAATTTATCAATTTTAAAAAAGAAGATGGCTTGCCAGATGATTACTTTACAGACAATGCTATGTATTTTGATAGTAAAAAAAATGTATTGTGGCTTGGTAGCAATGGTACACTAATGCAATTTAATCCAGATGATTTATTGAAATTAAACAAATCAAGTTTTCCAGTTTATATTGATGAAATATTTTTTAATGGAAAAAAATACCAAGATACGTTACTAAATAATTTTTCCTTAAAAGCCACAGAAAATAATATTCAATTTAGATTTGTAGGCATAGATGTAAACAATGGAAAAGATATTGAATACAGTTATAAAATGGAAGGAGCTGATGCCGATTGGATATATACTGGCGAAAACCAAACAGCATCTTATGCCAATTTAAAATATGGCAAGTACGTATTTAAAGTAAGAGCAAGACATAAGGGAGATAATAAATGGAATGAAATGGAAATGCCAATAAAATTTACGATTGCTACACCTTGGTACAAAACTTGGCTTTTTTATATTTTAGTTGTTGGCATTATAGGGGTATTAATTTGGTATTTTATACGAAGTTATTATATAAGAAAATTAGAAAAAGAAAGAGCAATTTTAGATAAGCAAAATGCTATAGAGCAAGAACGTACAAGGCTTGCTAGAGAACTACACGATGGCTTAGGTAGTATGCTAAGTGGTATAAAACATTCGTTTTCTTCTATAAAAAATAATATCGAATTAACAGAAAACCAGTCAGAAAATTTTGATACCAGTATCGAAAAATTAAATACAAGTATTAGAGAAATAAGAAACATATCGCATAGTATGATGGATACGGATAGTTTGTTACAAAATGGCTTGCCAAATGCTTTAAAAGATTATTGTAGAAATCTAAACCAACCCGGAAGTTTAAAAATTAATTTTGAAGCAATTACTATAGATGATTTGGTTTTAAAAGAAGAACAAGCTTTTCACATATTGAGAATAGTGCAAGAGTTATTGCAAAATGTATTAAAACATTCCAATGCTGCAGAAGCTATTGTACAATTAAGTAAAAATAATAAAGAACTAAACATTACTGTAGAAGATAATGGTATTGGGTTTGATATAAACAAAGTTGCTCTAAAGAAGGGTATAGGGTTAAAAAATGTAGCAGATAGGTTAAAAATAATACACGGAAAAATGGACATAAAATCAAGTAGTGATATGGGTACATCAATTTATATTACATGCATATTATAATAACATTACTATTAATCTAAATGCAATAAATTATACTGCATAGCTATTTTTACCAGCGAGGCAGTATTTCTTGCACCAAATTTTGACAATAGATTTTTTCTATGTGTATCTACAGTGCTTGGACTAATGAATAATCTTTCAGCAGTTTCATTATTGGTCAAACCTTCGGCAATGAGTTCCAATACTTCTTTTTCTCGCCTTGTAATAATCGGGGCTTCATTATCTGCATCTGTTTTCCTAATGGCTACCGCTGCATCAAAACTTAAATATTGTTTGCCTTGCATAACAGTGTGTATACCTTCCATCAACTCTTGCTGTGTTGCATTTTTTAATAGATAACCACTAGCACCGTTTGTAATCATTTTTTCTATAAAGCTCTGTTGGTTAAAGGTGCTTAACCCTAGAATATAAATTGAAGGGTATTTTTCTTTTACTTCTTTACATAAATCAATACCATTTTTATCTGGCAGATTTATATCCATTAAAATTACATCAGGTTTTTCGTTTAGTAAAAAAGAAAGACAAGATGCAGCATTGCTTGCATGCCCCATCCAATCAATATCTTTTTCATGTTGTAATAATGAATGAATACCCTCTATCACCATATAGTGATCATCTACTATGAAAAGTTTTATAGCCATTATAAATCGTTTAGTCTTTAGTGATATTTCGTCAAACTAAAATATATGAGTTTAGATGTTTAGGTTGAGCACTAAATTACAAATCATGATTATATATTTATTTCGATATGTACAGAAGTTCCTTTTCCATGCTGTGAATCTACATCTAATTTTCCTTTTAAAAAATCTACTCTATTGGTAATATTGCTCCAGCCCATGCCCACGGGATTATTTATTATAGCTGTGTCAAAACCTTTACCATCATCCTCCACAGTTACCGATAATTGGTTATTGCTTTTTGTAACTTGTACAATGGCATTTTTTGCAACAGCATGTTTCATCGTATTGTTTATAAGCTCTTGTACAATACGGTAAATGGTAATGCCCACTGTTTGGTCGATTATGGTATTTTCAATACCAATAGATTGATAAGAAATTTGTAATGCTCCCGACTGTTGTATCTCATTACAAAAATCTTTTAGGGCAGTATCCAATCCAAATTTTACCAATGCTTCTGGCATCATATTGTGTGCTACACGGCGCATTTCTTTTATGGAACTGTCTAGCATATCCATGCTGCGTTCAAACGCCTGTGCATTGTCAGGCGTCATTATCATATTTCCTTTCATAGTGTTGAATGAGTATTTAATACCCGATAACATGCCACCCAACCCATCGTGCAAATCTTTGGCAAGCCTTGTGCGTTCTTGTTCTTCGCCTTTTAGTACAGCCTCGGTAGCGGTAAGTTGTTGTTGGGTTTCAAGTTCGGTTATTTTTTGTTGTTGAAGGTTTTGCTTGTGTTTGTAATTTTTATATCCAAATAAACTAATACCTAATATAGCGGCGGCAATACTGCCCAATAAAATATTAAGTGTATTTTTTTGTTTGATAGTAGATTGTTGTAGCTTAAGTTGTATTTCTTTTTTTTCGGTTTCGTATTTCGTTTCAAGTTCTGTTACTTTATCTTTATTGTATTTTGCATTTACGGTATCGGTTATTACTGTATATTTTTTCAAATAATCAAATGCTTCTTTGTAATTACTTTTGGCTTCTTCTACTGATGCTAGTGTGAACGTAGCATACTGTTCAAGATTTTCCGCTCCAACAATTTTGGATATGTCTATAGTTTTTTTTAGACTAATTATTGCATTGCCATAATCCTTATTTTGAAAATAACATCTTCCTATATTGTTATGTATTATTCCTAAATAATATTGGTTGCCAGATGCTTCAGCAGCCGTTAATCCTTCTTTATAATAGCCAATTGCACTAGCATACTGCTTTGTGCGTTCTTCAAAATATTGGCCTAATAAATTATTAGATAGTGCTAATTGATTATTGTTATTTATAGATTTAGTTAGTTCAATATTTTCTTTCAATAATGGTTCTAATCCATCATATTGTTTCATTTCAATTTTTGCAGAAACCATATTATTTACGGCAGAAGCAATTCTGTCTTTGTTGCCATTTTTTTGCGAAGCCAAGTAAGCTTTCTCAGCAAATTGTAAAGCCATTTGCTTATCGCCTAATAATGCATAAATAGCAGAAAGATTATTATAAGGAAAAAACAATAGTGCTTCCTCGCTAATAGATGTAAAAATTTTAGTAGCTTCTATATAATTATTTACAGCAGAATCATATTTATTACTTAGCTGAAACAAAGTGCCATAATTATGAAACAACAACCCTTCTTGTTTTTTATATTGTTTGTCACGACTGGCTTTTACAATCTTGAAAGCTTTGTCGTAACACATTTTTGCGCTATCAAGTACAGTTTTATCTGCATATAAAACCCCTCTTAATCTTAAAGAAATGGCTTGCCCTAATGGATATTTAATTTGTTCGGATAATTTTAATGAGTGGTTTGCAATTTCAATTGCATGCGGCGCATTTGGGTATTGTAGTTTTTGAACAAGTTCATTAAATCTATTTGCTTTTATAGTATCATCTGGCATTGCGTAAATTACTTTCTCTATACTATCAAATTTATTTACCACTTGTGCATAGCTATACATTGGAATAAACAGCAGTAAAGTACAAAATATTTTGCTATGCATAAAAAGTCTTTATATTGTTATGTAAAAAGAACATAAGTTTTTCACAATCCGTATCCCCTTTTTACATGATTTTTTAAAGTTATTTCTTTTATTTTTAAAATCCCTTTTTTAGGGGATATGCCACTCCAAAGTACCCTTCTATTTTTGTTTCAGAAAAAAACAATCATTAATTTAAAAAAAACTGCTTGTATTTAGCAATACGAAACACTTAAAAAAACAAAAATGAAATCATTAAAGCAAACACTCGCAATTATAACAATTGCCATCTTCATTTTTTCTTGTAAAAAAAATAATGATGTGCCTGTTACAACGCCTACCCCTGTTTTTGATTATAGTAAAGTAAAACTAAAATCGAAAATACAAATTGTAGATAATAATATATCGGATACTACTAGATATACCTATACTACGAATGGTCTTTCGGAAATAAATACGTATTCGAATAATACAACTGTTTATAGAACTGATTATACTAGAAATGGTAATATGTATAATGGACAAGGGTTTTCCAATAATACATTAAATATTAATTGGATTAACCACATGAATGCATTTGGGTATGCTGATTCTTCATTTGGCGTAAAAATTAATAATACTTTTAATAATAAAATTTATGAAAAGTATGACGCAAATGGATACAACACGGAAGAAATAATTAGTTATATCAGTTATGGCTACAACAGAAAAAAATATTATGCTAATGGAAATATGACGTATATGATTTCTGGTTTTTGGCAAACCAGCCCAGTCGTTAATAGAAGAGATTCTATTGTATTTGAAAAATATGCAGATAAAGCCATGCATTTATTTTTTGATTACCGCTTACAAGACATTTATGGAAAAATTCAAAAAAATCTCACCAAAAAACAATACACCTATAATACATCAAACCTAAATGAATTAACTAGAACTATTGAATACGATTACGAAACAGATGTAAATGGCCTTGTAAAAAAAGAAACACAAAGATGGTACAATCAACCTAGTAATACTTTAATAAGAACAGGGGTTATTGTATTTGAATATATAACAGAATAATAAGTTTATACAACTTGGGCAATGTAGCCTTGCTTGCCAAAATTTATAATTGAACCTTTAAAAATTTTAGTAAAACAACACAACAAGAAACGATGGTATCTTTTCAAAGAAGGTATCATCGTTTTTTTTTACCAACATCAGAAAAGCAAAAAATGTTTACTTATTATCCTTGTAAATACAAAGTGTAAATTTGAATTTTCAAGGATAATTTTATCAAGTATATATGCGTTTTGATTTAGTTTCATCCTGTATTGGTATAATAATTCCCTTGTTTTTACTTTTATCTATAAACTGGGCATGCCTTTCTCAAATATCCCCTTTTTAGGGGAGGTGCTATTTTGTACTATGTTGTTAGTTTTGGAAATCAATTTTTTTTAGTAAAACGCAATAAAACTAATTGTATGAAAAAAATATGTTTACTCCTAAGTCTTATTGTAATTTTTGTAAGTGTACTTGCACAAGCACCTATAAAAGATAAGCCTTGCAGCGCAATAGATATACCTGTTCTTACTACAGACTCTAATAGTGTGACAACATGTAGCGGTTCATTTACAGAAATTGGCTGCTACTTCTGTTCCCTAAATTAAATAAATAATTTTTATGATAGAAATTAAACACAGCCTTGGTACTTTTTGTAAAAATGAAAATAATATAATCCGTATAGAGGCATTTAGTAGTTATAGCAAAATTTATTGTGTAGATGAAAAATATCCAATTATTATTTCTAAAGTGTTAAAATGGTTTCAAGAACAATTATCAACTAATGAATTTATTCGTATTCATCGTTCGCATTTGATAAATAAAAATTATATGGCTTATTGCTTACCTAATAATGTAGTAATGCATAATGGCGATATAATAAACAGAAGTCGAAGGCTAAAAAAAAATACAACGATGTAAATATTGCCGTAGTGTCTTTAAACAATAAAATAAAAATGGTTTGCTGAATTAATTAATCAAAAAAAATTAATGCGTTGAAAAAAATTATTACCATCCTAATCTTACTAATTATTAACAATAGCACTGTTGCACAGCCGAAACCCAATGCAATAACAAAAAAACCATCATTAAAAGAAATGGCTGCTATAAAAAAAGCAAATGTAAAACGTGCAGCTAATACCAAGTTGCAATATTTTGTAATAAAAGCCGATAGCCTTACCTATGGCTATAGCGTATATGCCAATGGCCTTTTGTATATAGAGCAAAAAACCATACCTGCTGTTGGCGGCACAAAAGGTTTTGCCGATACTACCGCTGCTGCCAAAACAGCCCAACTGGTAATACAAAAAATAAAGCAAGGCGAAATGCCACCCACTATAACCATTACCGATTTAAAAAAAATTAACGCATTATAAAACCAACAAAAATGAAACAATTATTTTTTACCCTTTTACTTATTAGCTTACTGGCATACACAAGCACCCAAGCACAAAACGTAGGCATAGGTACTACTACACCCAATGCAAGTGCTATATTAGATGTAAGTAGTACTACTAAAGGCTTTCTACTACCCCGTATGAGTACAGCACAACGTAATGCTGTAGCAAGCCCTGCTGTAGGCCTTAGCATTTTAAATACTGATGATATGTGTACTGATATTTATGATGGCACAAACTGGATAAAAAACTGTGGCTTAAAGCAAGGCGACTCTGCGGCAGTAGCTGCCGATAATTGGATAAAAAAAGCAAATTTTGGTGGTATAGTAAGATTAAGTGCAGTTGGTTTTTCTATTGGCAGTAAAGGTTATATTGGTACAGGATACCAAAGTACACTTGCTACTTTAAAAAAAGATTTTTGGGAATATGACCCTGCTTTAAATATATGGACACAAAAAGCTGATTTTGGCGGCACTGCAAGGTTTGAAGCAGTGGGCTTTTCTATTAGTGGTAAAGGCTATATTGGAACTGGAAATGATGGTTCATTTACAAATGATTTTTGGGAATATAATCCTACTACAAATGCTTGGACACAAAAGGCAAATTTTGGTGGAACTTCAAGATATGCAGCTACTGGTTTTTCTATTGGTGGTACAGGCTATATTGGAACAGGAACTGATGGAAATGACAGAAATGATTTTTGGGAATACAATCCCATCACAAATGTTTGGACACAAAAGGTAAATTTTGGGGGGATTGGGAGAAGTAACGCCATTGGTTTTTCCATTGGCAGTAAAGGTTATATTGGCATGGGCGGCCAATTTATTGTACCTCTGGCTAATTCAGATTTTTGGGAATTTGATCCAGGTGCATCCGGTTCTTTAGGTACTTGGTCACAAAAAATGAGTGTGCCTGCTAATGCAGCTATACCTGCAGGGGCATCTTCCGCAGTTGGTTTTTCAATTGGAAACAAAGGTTATATTGGTACAGGGTATCAAAATTTTATTAATCAAAATGGTTTTTTTGAATATGATCCTATTATAAACAGCTGGCAAAAAAAAGCTAATTTTATTGGAGCTGCTAGAAGTGAGGCAGTAGGCTTTTCCATTGGAAGTAAGGGGTATATTGGGACAGGAGCTATTGGTAGTGGAAATTATGAAAATGATTTTTGGGAATATAATACGCAAGCAATAAATGTAGCAACATATTCAACCGTATCAAGCACCATTTCACAAGCTAATATTTCGGATGGTATTTGGACAAAAACTGTAATAGGCGAAATAAAATCTTCAGTGGGTAATGTAAATATTGCTCAAAACGGAAATGTTGGTATTGGTACTACCACACCCAATGCAGCATTGCAATTTGCTAATACCACAAACAATAGAAAGATTGTTTTATTTGATGAATACAATAATGATCATCTGTATAGTGGCTTTGGTTTAAATACGGATGCGCTTCGTTATCAAGTGAGTGGATTTAATATAGACCATACTTTTTACGCAGGCATCTCTACAACTACATCTAAAGAATTGATGCGGATAAAAAACAATGGCAATGTAGGCATAGGCACTTCTACACCTACAGCCCGTTTGCATGTACAAGACAGCAGTGTAGTATTTACTGGACAAAATGAAACATCAATTAAAGGAAATCCGCCGATAAGTGGTACAGGCGGCAGAATGATGTGGTATGCAGATAAATCAGCTCTTCGTTCTGGTTATGTAGCTAGCACAAATTGGGATAAAGACAGTATAGGATATGGCTCCATTGCTGCTGGTTATAATACTAAGGCAAAAGGAATAGTTTCAACAAGTTTTGGAAGTGTTACCTCAGCTATTGGACCTTTTGCAACAAGCATGGGGGCTAATACAATCGCAAGTGGTTTTATTTCTACAAGTATGGGAAATACAACAACTGCAAGTGGAAATTATACTACAAGTATGGGATATAAATCTGTAGCAAGCGGTAATACTTCAATAAGTATGGGAGATAGTACAATTGCAAGCGGAGATTATTCTACAAGCATTGGTAGTCGCACAATCGCAAGCTCATTTGCATCAACAAGTATGGGTTACAATACAGTTGCCAGTTCCAGTTATACTACAAGCATGGGTGTTAATACAAAAGCCATTGCAGTAGCAGCTACAAGTATGGGCAATGGAACAACGGCAAGTGGAAATTTTTCCACTAGTATGGGAAGTGCTACAACTGCCAGTGGATTTGCATCTACAAGTATGGGATTACTTACAAAAGCAAAAGCTACTGCTTCTTTAGTAATTGGCAAGTACAACGATACTACTGCTACTAACCGACTATTTGAAATTGGTAATGGTTTTGCAGATAATGCAAGAAGTAATGCGCTTACAGTGTTGGAGAATGGTAATGTTGGAGTCGGTACAACTAATCCAACATACAAACTTCATTTAGGGAATGCCAATAGTAGTTTGCGTATTGAAGGTCCTGCGGCAGCCGCCACTGGTGGTACAGCATTAAATATTGGAGGCAATGGTGATATTGTTATTGATAAACCTGGTGTAGTAGGTGGGCGGCTTGTAATAAAAGAAGATGGAGATGTTGGTGTAGGCTCTGCTACGCCATCAGCATATGGGCATGGTGGTACTAATCGGGTATTAGAGTTACGAAATTTTGCTCCTGCGGGTATTAATATTCAATCTCATTTAGTTTTATCATCTACTGCCAATGCGGGTGCAATGGGCGGCGTTACTTGGGCTAGCACATCGCTTACTGGTGAGCAACGTACAGCATTTATTGGTACTGCTTTTGAAACGGCCAACCAAAGTCGTATCTCACTTTACACAAGAAGCAATGCTGGTAGTTTAGCAGAACGATTTTATTTATCAGGCGATGGTAATGCTTGGTTGCAAGGTACACTTGCACAATCAAGTGATATGAGATTAAAGAAAAATATTGTGCCTTTACATTTATCCTTAAACAAATTAACACAGCTAAATGGCTACACCTATAATTGGATTAGTAAAGATAAAGACCCTAGTGAGCAAATAGGATTGATAGCACAAGAAGTACAAAAACTATACCCACAATTGGTATCTGAAATAAAAGGACAGAATGGAGAAACCACACTTGCTGTAAATTATACAGGGCTTATTCCTGTTTTAATAGAAGGTATGAAAGAGCAACAAAAGCAAATAGACGAATTAAAAGGGCTCGTACAAAAATTGTTAACAAAATAACACCGCACCCATTTGGTAAATAAAATTTTTATTGCTGCTATATTTTTATCATTGCATTATGTGCAATTATTAAATGGAGAAAAAATAAATATTAGTAAAAGAAGAAAAATGTATATGTATAAAATGATTGCATAAGTTTTAAAATATCCCTATTTTAGAGGAGTTGCATTTTTGTTAAATGCGCCTATTTTTGGTTTTATAATTAAGCTATTTAAAATATAAAATAAAAATTCATGAAAAAAATATTTCTAATTGCACTTGTATTTATATGCAAAATGGCAGCAGCGCAAAATGTAGGTATTGGTACATTAACGCCCACAAGTAAACTTAATGTAAATGGGCAAGTTACCATAGATCAAAAAAACTTTGGGGGCTTTGGTGGTTTGCTAATAAAAGGAGGAAATAATGTAGTGGGTAATTTTCCCAACATTACTTTTAGTATTTTAAATAATGCACCAACACCTACTGATGCTATAGCAAGTTATATTGGTGGACATATAAATAGTTCTATTGCAGGAGTAGAATCTATGGATTTGGTTTTTCATACTTCGCAATCGGGCTTTACAGGGCTTTCAGAAAAATTTAGAATAAAAGATGATGGCAATGTAGGTATCGGCACAACTGCACCTACGAACAAACTGCATTTAGGTTATGCTAATAATAGTTTGCGTATTGAAGGCCCAGAATTTGCAACAAGTGGCGGCGCTGCTTTAAGTATTGGAGGTTTAGGAGATATAGTTGTAGATAAACCCAGCATAACTGGAGGTAGGTTTACCATTAAAGAAAATGGCAATGTAGGTATAGGAGAAGCCAATCCCGGATTTCCTTTAAATTTTGCGTCTAATATTGGCGAAAAAATATCATTTTATGGCAGCAGTGGTAGCAATTATGGGATAGGGGTGCAGCCAGGCTTGTTGCAAATACATTCAAATGTAGCCACTGATGATATTGCTTTTGGTACTGGCAGTAGTGCCAGTTTTGCTGAAAATATGAGGATAAAGGGAAATGGAAATGTGGGGGTCGGGGCCATAACACCATCTGGGTAAGGGCATGGTGGTAACAATAAAATATTAGAAATTAAAAATTCAAATGTCAGCGTCAACTCACAATCACAACTTATCCTGAGTACCGGTGCGGCGGATGGCATCATGGGTGGTATTACCTGGGCGCAGCACAATGTTGTAGCAAATCCAAGGGCTGGTTTTCTGGGTTGTGTTTTAGACCCCTTCGGTACCAGTGGTTCCAGATTAGTTTTTTACACACGTAGTAGTGCACCTGCTAATTTGCTTACGGAAAAAAAGACGATTAATGGAAATGGCCATGTAGGCATTGGGCAACCCAACCCTACTTATCCTTTAAATTTTGCAAATACTTTAGGTGATAAAGTTGCACTTTTTGTAAATGGTAGCAATAATTATGGCCTGGGTATTCAAAGTGGATTATTGCAAATACATACCAGTGCATCCAATGAAGATATTGCTTTTGGTTATGGCAGCAGCGGGGCTTTAACTGAAAGGTTTAGAATTAAAGGTAATGGGGCTTTGGCTGTGGGTGGGGCTGGTAATACAGGTACATCAAAGCAAATACTAATGAGCAACGGTAATGGTACTGCACCCACTTGGACAGCAGCAAATAATATTGTGAAGTACGAGGCTGATCCTGCTTTATCAGGTGAAGTGGGACTTACTTCCACTTTCGTAGAATTACTAGGTACAGCTTATACGGTTACGGTTACGGTGCCTACAAGAGTAATTTTATTGTATAAAAGTGATATGTATAAAATTTGTTCATTAGGCGAATGTCCTTCTAAATGGCAGTTTTCTGTTTATTTAAATAACAGCCCATTTAGTGCTTCCCATTATCAAATTGCAGGACAAAATTATGGAGGAGAAGCCGCTAATTATGGAACATTTAGCACCAATGGTCCTGATTATTTTGATTTGCCCGTAGGCACACACACATTTACATTTCAGGGCGGAGCACTTTTTAATAACCCAACAATAAGCCGCTTTCAAGCAATGGCTACTCTTATACCATTATAATGGAGCAAAAAGTATTACACTCAAATTACATTTTTGTAAAGGGATTTTTGCCAGTTGACACACAAAATATAAAAATACATAAACTTAACTGCGAAACGCCGACGAATGAATACTGTTAGGATATAAAAAAAGCCAATTTACTGAGTAAATAAGAAATACTAAGCAAAACAACATGTAACGATGGTATCCAAAAAAGATGCCATCGTTTTTTTACTGACATCAAAAAATCAAATTCTTTATTTATTCTTCCTTGTAAATCAAAAGTTTAAATTTTGATTTACAAGGATATTTTTATCCTCCCATTAACAGCATTTTAGCTTTGGCAATATCTTGTATTGCTATAAGCAAGCCTTCCCATTTATTTTTTGGAATAAAAAAGGCATATTATCCTCAAATATCCCCTTTTTAGGGGAGATGTTATTTTGCTCCATCTTGTTATTTTTGAATACTGATTTTTTAGTACAACTCTATAAAACTAATTGCATGAAAAAAATATCTTTACTCCTAAGTTTTATTTTAATTTTTATAA
>JAYVID010000274.1:0-6437 GCA_043770525.1 Ferruginibacter sp. | reverse complement strand
AAATGGCAATACCCTGCAAGCAGGTATGTATTTGTATAGCTTATTGGCCAATGGGCAAGAGGTGTTGAGCAAGCGAATGGTATTGACGAAATAATTTTTAAATTTTTTGGATATAACATAAATAAACCGAAGTAATAAGCTTCGGTTTATTTATAAAAAAAGGAAAAACTATTGCTACATTAGGTTTCAATAAAAATTTAGTTAGTAGCTGATATTAAGAAATTTTTATCTAAACGACAAAAGTGATGTTAATGGGTACCTCAATCCTGAATACCCCATCATATCTATTTTTACTTTACCTACGGATATAGGGCTTTCTACACGAAGCAATAAACGATTTGGATCATCGCTTACCCAAGCACTTAAATTTTCACCGCCTTCAAAAATAGTACCTTTAATAAGCAATGGTTTAAACTTTATTGCATTAAATTTTCCATATTGTGTTTTTACTTTTTCTTTTCCTATATAGCGAATATATAAATGATAAATTTCATCATCCAAAAACATATCAAATGGTATTTTATCACCAGGCTTATATTTAGACCAATCTATATTTCTTGCATAATACACTGCACTTACCACATCTTGCATACAATCTGTTATTTTAAAAACACCATTGGCACTTACCGCTGTGTTAGCCGCTTGGTTAAAGGTTACGTTGTTGTATATTTTTGTGCCTCCTTCTGTTACATTTCTTATAAATTTATAAGGAGAGAGAGTAGCGGTATCTATAAAACTCTCGTAACGATCTCTCACCATAAAAAATTTATCGAAGAATGGGTATGTTTTACCTTCGCCAATACAATGATAAACAGTTTTGCCATTAAAGCGCTCTAGAGCAGTTGTAAAAACAGCTTCTCCTGCACCTACATAAGTACCCATTGCATTATAAAACACTTTCATTATTACTTTTTCGCCTGCTTTAAAACAAGTGTTTTTGATACCACAAAACTCAGATTTTTGGCAAAAACTATTTGCAGAAAAAAATACAATGGTTAATAATAGCAGTAATTGTTTTGTAAACTTTATCATTTTTCTTTTAAAATTTTAATTCCTAAAATAAGCAAACTACCAGCTACAGCAGGCAGCACTAAATTTATAATAAAAATACCAAACGATGCTGCTTGTATACCTATTACATTTGTACTGTACAATTGTAACAAAGCCACACTTGCAGATGCTCGTATAGGTATTTCTGTAAACCCTATTGTTGGTGCTATGGCCATTATCAAATAAAAAATGGTAATTAATCCTAAGCACGTAAAAAAATCTATATGAACTTGCAATGCTTGCAAGAGCAATATATACTGCAAAATAAATACAGTGTAGCGTAAAAAAGATAAAAATAAAATTCTTAACAATTGTTTACGGGAAAAGCTGTTGAGCAAAACGATGTGCGCTACTACTTTTTTTAAAAAAGTAATTTTTTCTAAAAACTTTACTAACAAAGAAACCCTGAGATACAATAATATAAGTACAACGGAAGCTGATATGCTTAAATAAAGTAATAAGTCGGTTGTATAATTGGGTAAAAAACTAAATAAACTTATTTCTTGCCCTTCCATTTTTAAATACAATATACCTGCTGTACCCATTAATACTGTTATAAAAAGTTGGCTCATGCTACCCAGTATGGTAAGTGGTATAGCATCTAGCCTATTATCTTCGCTTACATACAATATACGCCCACCATACTCTCCTACTCTATTGGGTGTAAGCATGGTTATGCTACAGCCTGCAAGCACACTTCTAAAAGCATTTAAAAAAGTAATTTTTTCTAATGGTCTCAAAAGTAGCTGCCATTTTCGCCCTTCTATACCCCAGTTTACAAAAACCAATAATACTGCAAGCCATAAAACAGGCTTATGAAAACTTTGCTTTATCTGCATCCATCTATTGGCAAGGTCTGGCTGGTTTACAATTTTACTGTACAAACTCCAAGATAAAAGAATGAATATAAGTGGACCCAAAAACCAGTTGAATAATATTTTTATACTTTTGTGCAGATAAATAATTTTGGTAAAAATAACTCCCGTATTGCAAAACACCACAAAAATAATTTTAGGTATAGACCCAGGCACCATTGTCATGGGTATAGGAATTATACAAGTAAAAGGCAAAACCTTAAAACTTATAGAAATGGATGTGCTTAAAATGAGTAGCAAATTGGATGCTTACCAGCGCCTACAAGCTATACACGAAAAAGTAATAACCATTATAAAAACATTTAAAGTAACAGACTTTGCCATAGAAGCACCGTTTTTTGGTAAAAACGTACAAAGTATGCTAAAGCTGGGCAGGGCACAAGGGGTAGCCATTGCTGCTGCTATGCAAGCTGGCTTAGCCGTTACAGAATACTCTCCTAAAAAAGTAAAACAATCTGTAACCGGTAATGGAAATGCAGATAAACAACAGGTACTAAAAATGCTACAATCAATTTTACAATTTGAAGGTGAACCACGCACACATGACGCCTCCGATGCTGTATCGGTAGCCTTGTGCCACCATTACCAAAGTAGCAATGCAATACTTGGTGCTACTGTGGGTAAAAATGATTGGAAGAGTTTTGTAGCTAATAATCCGGGGAGGGTGAAGGGTAAGTGAGGTAAGGGAAAAGTATAACTGAAAAATATAAATTCTTTAAAACACAGTGAAATAGATGCTGTAAAATTGTAGCGAACCCAATACCAAAATGATTTTACTTTTATGCTTTGTGAATTACTAAATACAACTCTGAGGGAAAATATTAAGGGAAAAGCATTGGGTAATCTGAAGAATGATTGTTGTAAAATTGTTGATTATGTATTTATTATTTATTAATGCATCAAATAATTGTAAATCGTATCGGGTAATTAATTTTTCTGGATGGTTTGTAACGATTGGAATAATGGGGCAATAGTACAATTTCGTAAGGCTTTATTACATTTTATTAGGGTATCTATTTTTGGAATTTTTAAGAGTCCTTTACTAACTTCAAAAACGCTTACACTACGAAAAATATTTGTCTTTATGTTTTCCATTTTTACTACTTTAAAATATAACCATCTTTTTTTTGGTTGATCCTGGTCTTTATTTCTCACTTCAAAATATCTTTTAAGCTCCTACTATATCCTACTATAAAACATATAAACGTTAATTTTTTCTACCCTTCCTTCCGTACCACTTCATTCCATTTATGTCATAAACTATAAAGCAAATTATAACACAAATTCACCAATCTTTTTCAGGCTTATTGGTGCTTGCAGCGTTTGATTTATGCAATTTATCTTGCAAGGCTTTTTCTTTTTGTAGCAGGGCTTTTAGTTTTTGTTCAGCATCTTTTTTCGATAAATTACTTTTACTTTGCTTAGGTTCATTCTCCTTTTCCTTTTCTTTCTTATCCTTTTTATCTTTTTCTTCTTTTTTTTGTTGCTGTTGTTGTTTTAGAGCAAGCTGCAAATTATGCCTAGCATCTACATTATTGGGGTCTAGTTTTAATGCATCTTTATATTTGGCAATACATTCTGTAAGTTTTTTATCGGCTTGCTGCACCACAGCTTGGTTGTAAAGTGCATTGCTTTTTTCTATTGGTTTTTTTGCATTTTTTGCTGCTTTTTCAAAAGCTGTAAGTGCATCTTCTTTTTTAGATGATTTGTAAAGTGCACTTCCTAAATTATTATGAGCTATGGCATTGCTGTCATTCTTTTTAAGTACTTCACTGTATTTATTTATAGCAGTAGTATATTCTTTTTTCTTATAAGCTTCATTGCCTTTTTTTATAGTAGCATTTTCAGTTTGTGCAAAACTGCTGCTCCATATAAATAGAAAAATTGTAGTTGCTACAATGTTCATTTTCGTTTTCTTATTTTTTTTAATTTCAGCAATAAAAAGCTCAATTATGAGCAACAACAATGCCAGCCCAAGCAAATATTGAAAAAAACTTTGGTAATTTAAAAGCGATTCGTCTGTTACACTTCTTTTATCAAGTGTAGAAAGTTCATTGAATAAATTGGTAGCTACAGCATCGGCATTGGTATAAAATTGGTATTTACCATTTCCTTTTTTTGCAATTTCAGATAAACTTTCTTCGTTTAGTTTAGTAATAACAATATTGCCTTCATTATCTTTTTTGGGCTCATTGGTAAGTTCATCTATTATTTCAGATCCCTCTGGAGAGCCTATTCCTACTGTATTTATAACCACTCCTTGTGCTGCCATATCACTTGCAATCTCCATTGCGTTTTCGTCATGGTCTTCACCATCACTTATCAATACTACAGCTTTGTATTTTTTATCTTTTGCATTAAATGCAGCATTGCAAGTTTTAAGTGCATCTGATATTACGGTGCCTTGTGCAGGTACTGTTTCTGGTGAGGCGGCAGCTAGGTACATTTTGGTGGCAGAGTGATCCCCTGTAAGCGGCATTTGCAAATATGCCCTGCCAGCAAATACAATTATCCCAATTCTATCATTGCTCAGTTTGTCTATTAATTTATTGAGGAGTTGTTTTGCTCTTTCAAGCCTGTTTGGTTTTACATCTTGTGCAAGCATGCTTTTGCTCACATCTAAGGCTATCATTATGTCAATACCATTTCTGCTCACCTTTTCTCCAGCCCTTTGTTGGCGTAGGTTTGCTATGCTTAAAAGCAGCAAAGTAATGGCAATAAAAGCCAATACAAATTTTAAAAAATACCCTTTTGGGTTGTAATGTGCAGTAAGTTCTTTTACCAATGCTTCATCTCCCAGTTGCTTAAAAATTATTTTCTTTTTGCGTATAGCATAAAAATAAACCAATGCTAGTATGGGTAATAATAGCAACAGCCACAATAATTCTTTATGTTGAAATGAAAACATCATCTATGTATGCAAATTAATGTTTAGATAATGGTTGTTATGTTAAAGATTTAATAAACCATAAGTTTATCTTTTTCCTTCAAAAAAACCGTAGTGCTTTAATATGTTTTTTGTAATGTCAATACGAGCAGGCTTCATATCATAATCTGCATCCTTAGATTTTAATAAGGTTGCAAAAAAGTAAACATGTCTATTTTCTTCTATCCAACCTACCAACCAGCCAAGTGCATTGTTTTGTTCATCAAAACCCCAACCTGTTTTGTAGCTTAGTTTGTAAGCCGTATTCTCTTCTTGTAGCATTATACCCCGTACTATTTCTTGGGTACTTTTTCTAAAAGGTAATTGATCAAAATATAATCGCTTTAGCATACCCAATTGCTCATCTGGAGATATTTTTATTTTATTATTTAACCAAAAAGAATCTATTGGGCCCTCCATATTTTTATTGCCATACGATAAGCTGTCTATCCAATATTTCATAGTATCTCTGCCTATTCTTCTTGCTACTTCTTGGTAATACGGTACAGAGCTTACTTTAAAAGCTTCTTTCATGCTTATATCTTTATTCCATTCTTCTTTATAGCGTTTTATACCATCCCATTTTATTACCATATTCTCGTTGGTAATTCTCCCTGTTTCCAATCCTATTAAAGAGTTTACTATCTTAAAAGTAGAAGCCGGTGTAACCCTAGTGGTATCCATAGCCATATTGTATACTGTAATTCCACCAGTGCTATTATCCATCATGGTAAAGCATCCATCTACATTTTTTGCATCAAAGTATTGTTTCAAATCATTGTCTACAGTTGCTTTTTTTAAAGAGCATGCATTGGTAAATACAATTGTTGCAAAAAAACAAATTCGAAGTAATTTCATTTATATATTTTTAGAAAAGTAAAGAGAGTTTTTTATTCTTTGTTTTTTAAATGTGTAGCAGTAGCATCTAAAGTTTCATAAAAAGCAGTGCCAAATTTTCTAACCAATGGCTCTTTTAAAAATTTGTATACAGGTACTTTTAATTTTTCACCTAAGCTGCAAGCGGCTTTGCAATGGTCTTCTCTTGGTTCATAGTTTGCAAATACTGTAATACCATCATTGCTTTTCTTTACAATTATTGGAAAAAGGTGGCAGCTAATGGGCTTTTTCCATGTTGTTTTTCCATCTAAATAAGCTTGCTCTATGCCACATTTTACAATGCCATTTTCATCAAAAATACCATACACACACATTTTGCCAGCAATGGTAGGAGTTACCCATCCAAATTCTTTATCATGTACATATCTACCTTGCTTATTTAATTCATCAATACCTTCTTTTCTTAAATAAGGTAGAACTTCATCGAAAACTTCATCTACCATTTTCAATTCTTTATTATCTAATGGTGCACCAGCATCACCATCTACACAGCAGGCACCTTTACAACTGCGGAGGTCACATACAAATTGCTCGCTTATTATCTGGTCACTTAATAAAACGTTTTCAATGGCTATCATTGCTGCAAAAATACGTTATTATAATTTTGATATTTATGAATGAGGGAGAATCGCTCTGCTTTTAAAAAAATTCCTGAAATGTAATGTATTGATCATTTCCAGCGGAAAGTC
>JAYVID010000273.1:0-20712 GCA_043770525.1 Ferruginibacter sp. | reverse complement strand
TCTACCACCAATACATTGTAATTTGTAAGTGGATAACTGTTTACTTTTCTTTCTTCATTGGTAACTGTATTTTGCACTGTAGCTTTTTGTACGCCTGTTATGGCATTTAAAATACCAATGGCTAAGCCATTTTGCATCCTACCACTTACTTTGGTAGCATTTATAATTTTAGTTTCTTGTGGGTCTTTTAATATTATTTCATTTACATTTAAATTATTAGCATAGTCGTTATTTGTCTGTACAGGATTTTTTCCAATGCGCCTTGCATAAAATAAATCTCCTTTACTAAACAACTCTACACCTTCGGTGAAAAATGGCCTGTTTTCTTGAAATTGCTGTTCAAAAGGACCAATATTGAGTACTCTATTATCTGTTTGCACTTGCCCAAAATCTGGTATGAGTGCCATATCTAAAGTAAATGCTTGGTTTATACCATACTTTACATCCATACCTCCATTTATTTGTTGTACATATTTTTTTTCGCCTGCATTTGTTTTGGTAAACAATGTAGTGTAGTAAGAAAGATATGGCGAAAACTGTAATCGTATAGGTGGTTTTATATTGGAAACACCTGTCCATTTTCCTTCTTGCATTGTAGCACTTTGTATAGTGGGATCAAGTGTAGACCATGAAAATGTTTGTGATGTTTTTGCTCTACTTCTAAAAAAATTTAATCCCCAATCTTGTATATTTCCTTTACCAAATCTTATTGCAGAAAAAGGTATAAACATTTCGAAACTCCAACCATCTTTTTCTATTAGAGTTTTGCTTTCCCATACTGCATTCCAGGATGGATCTTCATTTCTTGCAGATAATTTTGCATCAAATTGTTCGTTTAGTGGAGTTACAAAATATTCAAAGCCATTTTGCTTATCATTGTAAGTATCAAAAGCTATACAAATAAAATCATTGTTTCCAAAACCATCTCTGCCCACCAATTCTTTAGAAATACTATCTGCATTTTGCTCATAACATTTACCACCAAAATAAATACCTTCGTTATTGTACATTAATTTTACAACAGTTTTATTAGCCAATTGCTCAGGCGTATTTGGCTTTGGCCTAAACTCTACAAAGTTTGTAGCTTCGGCAGCTTCGTTCCAAGAAGGTTCGTTTAATATCCCATCTAATTTAATATTTGCTGCTACTTTTTTTGCACTTATACTGGGTCGAGCAATCATCTGCTGTGCATCTGAAAATGTGCATATACATAAAGTAAATAATAATAATTGTAAGTATTTCATTGTTTCAATTTATTTTGGATTGTATTAAGTAAAAGATAAAAAGGCTTATCCTTATTTTCTAAGGACAAACCAAGCCTAACAATGTTGTATTTCTTTGCACATTTTATTTATCTTTTATAAATACAAAACTTCCATCATCTTGCTTTAATTTATTTTCGTTTTTCATAGTGTCAAATAGTTTTACTACACCTGCTTGTTTAATAGGTAACTGTTTCTTTTACTGTATTAATGAGTTCAATATGTTCTTGCTTAGTTGGTTCTGTCATGGTACATTTTTTTAGGTAACTGTTATTTTAGAATGCATTAGTACTGTGTTATAAGAGCCTATATATTTATCTAAATCTGCAGTAGATAATTTTACAGTAGTAGCAACATTTTAGTTTCACAATTGTTTCTATACTACATGCTAACTATTGCAATACATACAATAATTATTTGTAATTTATTTTTCATTTTTACAGTTTAGGCAATAAAAGTAAAACAGGGTTTGTACAATTTTAAAGGGTTTATGATAAACGGCAAAAAAAGCACATAAGTACAGAAGGCATTTTGGTATAAGTTTTCCAGGAAATGGGTGTTTGTCATTTTGATTGCTTAGTACAACATTTTCAACTATTTAAAAGAGCAGGGTTTTATACACTACAGCTGTTGTGGTTTAAAACAGCATTTTTTCGAGGTTAATCTTTATATAATTTATTGTAATTTTTTGGCTTGTTAATAATTTTATTTACAAAGTGGGCTTAAAAAATTTTTTTAGTTCAATAATTGTTTCTAATTTGTATGTTATTAAAACGTTAAATGGAAGAACATTTGACAAAAGGAAACGAAACTAAAAACGAAAAAACATGAGAAAATTAATACGCCAAGTATTATGTCCATTATTACTATTTATTAGTAGTAGTGTTTTTAGCCAAACAAACACCGTAAGCGGTGTTGTAATTGGCGATGATGATAATACTCCATTAGAGGGTGTTACAGTTTCTGTAAAAGGAACTAAAACTGCTACCAAAACAAACCAAGCAGGATACTATAGCATTGTAGCTGCAAAGGGTCAGGTGTTGGTTTTTACTTTTGTAGATTTTAGTAGAAAAGAGTCAACTATAACTGGAAGCGAGGCAAAAGTGAATATAAAATTAGCAAAAATTCAAAAGCAATTAGGGGAAGTAATTGTTACTGCTTATGGAATAAAAAAAGATAATCGTTCTGTTGGGCATGCCGCACAGAATTTAACTGGAGAAGCTATTGCTGAAACACAAAGAGATAATTTTGCAAATGCATTGCAAGGTAAAGTAGCTGGCTTAACCGTAAATACTACTAGTGGTGCACCGGGTGCATCGGCACAAATTGTATTGCGTGGCTTTAATTCTATTGGTGGAGATAATAGTGCGCTCATAGTTCTTGATGGTGTACCATTAAACAATACAGTTTTTAGCCAAGCTAAACTAGGCAGTGATGGACCAAATAGAAGTAATGATTTTACTAATAGAGCGGCAGATATAAATCCTGAAGATATAGAAAGTATTACTGTTTTAAAAGGACCTGAAGGTGCAGCACTGTATGGTGTGGAAGCGGGGAATGGTGCAATAATTATTACTACAAAAAAGGCAAAAGCACAAAGGCTTAAAATATCTTACGACAATAATTTTAGATGGGAGCAAATTACAAGATTTCATGATGTACAAAAAGTATACGACAACGGTTTTAATGGTAGCCCAGTAAATACAACCCGTTCTTTTTTTGGGCCTAAATATCCGGCAGGCACAACATTTTACAATAATGCAAAGAATTTTTTTAATATAGGAAAATCTTATAAGCATAGTCTTACTTTAGAAGGTGGTGTAAAAAATACTGGTATAAGAGCAAACTTTTCTTATTACAATCAAGAAGGGGTGATACCTAATTCTGGCAACGAAAAAATTAATGCTCGTGTTACGCTAACAACTAAGGCATCAAAAAAAGTAGAAATTTCAACAACTGCGGGTTTTTACAATCAGTATAATAGAAAAGCATTTAGAGGCACTGGTGGTTATTATTTAAGTTTGCTAAGCTGGCCGCTGGATGATGATGCAAGAAAATGGCAAAATGTTTCTGGCAATAGAAGAATAATTTCAAAAACAGCTGGTATTGATAATAATGCAGAATTAAATAATCCATATTTTGAAGTTACTAGAAATAAAAATTATGATGTAACCAATCGTATAACTTTCAACACCAATTTTAGCTACAAAGCAACCGATTGGTTAAATGTTGATTTAAGATTAGCGGCAGATGCATTTTCGCAAAGAGGAGGATATATTTATGACAGAGAATCATTCAATTTTTTCTCAGTTGGAGGAAGAATGGAAGAGTATAAAAGTAATTTTCAATCTTACAACTCAAACTTTTTAGTTACTGCTAAAAAAACTTTTGGAAAGTTTAATTTGAAATTATTAGTAGGTCAATCTTTTGATGACAGAACTACTACTACATTTGCAACATTTGGTGATAGTTTATTTGATGCAGCTAGAAATCTTGCTCCAAAAGACATAAGATTAGACGGTTATTCTTCTACTCTAAAAAGATTGAACAGTAGAACACAAGGTAGAGATACCCTCACACTACAACGTAGCATTGGAATATTTTCTGAATTAACTGTAGCATACAAGGAGCTACTCTATTTTACAGCTACAGGTCGAAATGACTGGTTAGCAGAATTTCCAAAAGATAAACGCTCTTATTTTTACCCATCTATAAATACAAGTTTTGTTTTTTCTGAATTAATCAAAAAAAACAATGTATTAACTTTTGGAAGATTGAGGGCTTCGTATGCTAGAACTGGAAAAAGATCTACACCTTATGCCAATCAATCAACATATACTAATGCTATTGGAAGTACCAATGGATATGGTGTAGCGTATGGTTTTGGAGCAAATAATCCAAACTTGTTTCCAGAGCAACAAAATACGATAGAGCTTGGTACAGAATTAAAATTATTTAAGAATAAAATTAAATTGGATGTAGCAGCTTATAGAACTGAAATCAACAATTCTATTGCAGCTAATGCAAGACCAAGTTATGCTACAGGGTTTATATTATACACTTCCAATATTGCAGATTTATACAATGAAGGTTTAGAAGCGACTTTGGGTATTGACTGGGTGAAAAATAAAAAAATTGGATGGAATACCTCATTTAATTTTAATGCTATGCGCAATAAAGTAACAAGATTGCCACTCCCTGAATTTTACAATTCTGATAGTTGGTTATCTGGTTATAGAGCAAGTTTGTACAGAGGGCAACCAACTACTACTATTGGTGGACAAAACTATCTAAGAAATAATAGTGGAGATATTTTAATAGACCCTTCAAATGGATTCCCTCTGGTGGATCCTAATTATGTAAATATCGGTGATCGTAACCCAGACTTTGCAATGGGGATTACCAATAATTTTAATTACAAAGGATTGAAATTATCATTTACTTTAGATTGGAAACAAGGGGGAGATGTATTGAATGGTACAGAACAGCAGTTGGTTATAAATGGATTGAGCAAGAGAACACTTGATAGAGAAACAGCAAGAATTATTCCTGGTGTATTGCAAGATGGACTTCAAAACTCTGCTACACCTACAAAAAATACAATTGTAATAAATCCATATTTCCAAAATGATTATTACCAAAACAGGACTTATGCAGTTGATTTTGTAGAGAAAGATGTAAATTGGTTAAGACTTAGAGATGTAACACTAAGTTATAATTTTGGTAAAAAAGTATTAGATAGACTGAGGATTTTTTCTTCTGCCAGCGTATTTGTAACTGGTACAGATTTATTTATTATAACAAATTATTCTGGTGCAGACCCTGCAGCTAATGGTACAACTCCTGCTACTGGTGGGGTAGGAACTTTTGCAATAGATCTTGGTGGTACAGCTACACCTGTAGGTGTGAATACTGGATTAAGAATTTCATTTAAAAACGGAAAATAAAATAAAAAAGATGAAGAGAATATTAATATTTTTATTGACAATTATTGTACTTACAAGTTCTTGCAAAAAGTACTTGGATGATGCATATAAAAATCCGAATTTACCAACTTATGCAAAGCCTGAATTGGTATTGCAATCTTGTATTTCTGCTATGCATAGAGGTGTAGCTTTTGATGCTAGGTATATCGGTTATTACAGCCAGAATTTTTCTCAAATACCAAACGCTGGTGCATTAAACGGAGGTTTTTTTAATGCTGAACGACATGGTTATAACGCTGGAAGTGATGTGAGCGGCGATATATGGAGAATGCATTATTGGAATATGGGTTATAATATCATAGACATGATAGATTCTAGTAGAATAACGGGCAAACATGATTATATAGCAGCAGCATATACCCTTAATGCTTGGAGTTGGCTCACTTTAGCGGATGTACACGGAGAAACACCCGTAAGACAAGCTTTTGAAAAAGGAAGATTATCTTTTGATTATGACAACCAAGATGTAGCTTATGAATATGCATTAAGATATTGTGATTCTGCATTGGTAAATTGGTCTAGAGCTGCAACAATGTCTTCTTCTACACTTGCTGAAGGCGATTTTTATTTTTTTAAAGGAAACCAAAGTCGGTGGGTGAAATTTGTGCATGGTATTAAAGCAAGAATATACCATCGTTATTCAAAAAAAGCTAGCTATCTCACCAAAGAAGTAGATAGCGTAGTTAAATATACAAATTTAGCAATGGCATCAACAGATGATGATGCAATGATAGAATTTAATATGGCTTTTCCAGATGCAACAGCGCAAAACTTTTTTGGGCCACGTAGAAATAATTTAGCACAATTTAGGGTATCACAATTTCAAATGAACATGCTTACTGGAAGTGCTACAACACCAGGGTTGGTTTATGGAAATGTAACAAATGACCCTAGAGTAAAGTACATGTTTCGTCCTTCTCCTAATGGAACTTACAATGGCATTACCTCTGGTCAGTTTGCAGATAATGCATCTACACCTACAGCTAATGATAGGAGAGTGCCTAGTCTTTGGGGTGTGGTAGGGCAAACATCAGGTCCAGGATTAGGCTTGGATTCTGGAGCAAGAACATTCTTTAGAAATGATAGTAAGTTTCCAATAATGACATATAGTGAAGTGCAGTTTATGAGGGCAGAAGCATTTTTTCTAAAAGGGGATCTAGTAAATGCAAGAGCAGCGTACATAAATGGTATTAATGGGCATTTTGATATGCTCAATACACATTTTGTTGGTTATTTAAATGCAGTAGGTACAGCATCACCAATTGCCATGACAAAAGTACCAATACCCGCAGCAGAAAGGGCAGCATACCTAGCAGACCCTACCTTTGTACCACCTGTTATTTCACTAAGTTTGAAACATATAATGTGTCAAAAATACCTTGCACTATGGGGCTGGGGCTTTGTAGAAAACTGGGTAGATATGAGGCGATATTCCTATGATGAAGTAAATATTTATCCTTCATTTAATAGGCTTAATATAGTAAACTTATTTGTAGATAATGGAGGTAAATTAGCTGAAAGAGTAAGACCAAGATACAACTCTGAGTATTTGTGGAATATAGATGCACTTGCACAAGTTGGAGGTTTTAACCCAGATTATCACACCAAAAAAGTTTGGTTTTCTTTACCATAATTAATAAAAAAAATATGAAAATTCTTAAAATAACTACTTCTCTTATTTGTATAGCCCTTATTGGATTTTACGGTTGTAAAAAAGGAGAAAATAAAATTGATGCTAATAACAAGTGGGTTTATTTGGATTCTACCAATACCGCAAATATAAAAATAATACAAGTATTTGCTGGCAATACACCACAAATACCTACTGCAACCAATGCAACAACTGGCCCGCAGGTTTTTATTTATGCCAATGGGCAAAAATTAAATGGGCTTTCTCTTGGTTATGGTAGTGTATGGCCTACTTCAACTTCTTATGGCAACATACCAAGTGGAAATGTAAAGTTTGATATTATAAATGCTAGAATGGATTTAACTGTAGTACCTAATGTTCCAAAATTTATTGTTGGAGATACACTTGGGAGTTTCATCGCTACAATAGACCAAGGAAAATATTATAGTCTCTACATTGGCGACACAGTTCCTACAGTTAGAGTTACACTGAAAGAGGATATTATTACTACGCCTGCAACCAATACATATAGAATCAGGTTTGCAAATTTTTCTATGAATAATAACCCTACTGATACTTTTAATGTATTTAGTAAAAGAGAAGGTATTGAAATAATTACCAATATTCCACATAAAGATGTAAGCAATTGGGTACAACTTCCTGTACCTATATTAACAGACACGTTCGAGATAAGAAAAAAGGGTTCTACACTTACTTATTTAACAGCTGTAGTTTCAGGTCAAGTTAGTAATCCTACTTCTTTTTCTCCTGCTCCATTAAGAAATTATTCTATTATTATTAGAGGCAAAACGGGTGTCACCTCTAAAACTAATATAGCACCTATTTATACTAATCGTTAATTTTATAAAAATGTCAAATCAACTAAAACTATCTTTTTTCATTAGTCTATTCATATTACAATTTTTTGGTAGCTGTGTAAAAAAAGATCCCATTAGTACAATCTCACAAGTTTTGTTGGTACCGTTATCACCAAATGCAACAGCAGTAGATTTTTCTATAAATGGAAATATTGTGGCAACTGCTGTAGGTTATTCTACAACAGTAGGTACAGTAAGATATACATTGCCTTATTATACCATTCAGCCAAAAGGGGCGTCTACTATAGCTTACAACGATAATGGGTTTTCTACAGCTAAAGCATCTGTTACCAAAGATTTATTGGATGATAACGTTTACTCCACTTTTTTAATTGATTCAGCTTCAAATATAAAGGCTGTAATTGTAGATGATGATTTAAGTGAGGGTACACCTGGGAAAGTTAAAATTCGCTTTTTCCATTTTTCTCCAAATACAGTACCAATAGATGTAGTAATACAAGGTAATCCAACCAAAGTTTTTTCAGCTAGAAGTTTTAACGATCAAGCAAATAATAAAACCTATGAGAAATTTATTGAGATAGAGCCAGGTACTTATACATTTTTATTTAATAATGCTACTACTGGCGCAACGCTTTATACAACTTCTGCACAAATATTATTAACAGATAGAATTTATACAATAGCAGCAAGAGGTTTTACAGGCGGTGCAGGTAGCCAAGCTTTAGGTGCTTGGGTTTACCCTAATAAACCATAAAAATATTTTATTGATATTTCAATGTATAAGAGGTTAACCAACAGTTAACCTCTTTTTTACTCTCCTATAATTTTTTCCAACCATATTAATTTCCCAGCGTTTGTAATTCCCTCTACTACAATTTTAAAACGTTTAGTTCTATTATTATTGTAAAAACTTATGGGTATTTTAGGATTAATATTATTTACAAAAATTTGGGGTCTCCAGTCAATAGTAATACGATTGTCATTCATTAAACCTGTGGTGTTAACCTTATAATTTGGGGCATAAAACTCTTTCATTATGCTGTAGCCATTGTATATTTTTAAATTGGGCAATTGATTTAAGTTTTTGTAATCTTCTACTTTTTTGGAGTATATAGAAATTGCCCCACCTTGAGAATTTCCTGTTCCCCCTAAAAAAGTTGAATACACTTTTATGAATCCTATTTGCTCAGGTGGGATATTAGCAACTACGGATGCATCGGTCTCAATCTCATCTAAATATATAATCATGCTTGTGGTTTCTAAAGAACCAGGTTGTCTATAATATAATTTATAGTCAAGCCCAGTGTTTACAACACGTACACCACTTACATTGGTTTGCAAATACTCAAAAATGGTAAAAAAATTATGTGCCTCGTCAGAATTAATAAGGTCAATACTTTTGTTGGCAAAACCTCCAAATAAACCACTTGCATATTTTGTATCTATAATTTCTAGTGGCGTTTTTTTCTTTGTGTACACTACTACTTCTTTCAATAATGCGCCTCTGCCTTCTTGTATATTGTCGTACTCCAATTGTAGCTTTGTATTAAAATTTTCTTTTTCACTTTTAAAGGGTAACCAATTTTTTGATAATAAAGGCACTGCTGCAAATAAAGTATCTGTATCAATTTTTACATCAATAGACGAACTTTTTCTTCCACGAATATCTGAAAAAAACAATTTGGTTTTACCATATAGTATTAAAGAATCAATTTTAAATGCTCCGTATGTATCTGTTTCTAAAATGTAAGTATTTCTTTTGTTTTTTGCAACCATAGAATTAATCATTAGCAGCATTTGTTTATTAGCAAATGGTTTTTTTGACCCTTCTATTGTTACATCTCCTTTTAATGAAATAAAAGCGTTGGCTGGCTTAATAATATTTTTTTGAGTAGTTAATTCTGTCCACTTATATCTTCGCCAACCATTTACCATCATTAATAAGTCCAATGCATTTTTTACAGAGTCTTCTAAAGACGATAAATACCAAGCAGGATTAGCTATGTATCCTGATAGATCAGAAGTAAGTAATAAGTTTGATACAATATTATTTTCTCGGATTGCTACTACATCATAAGCAGGGTCGGTAATGGACACAGATAATTGCCCTTGTACGGTATCTTTAATGCTAATAAAAAATTTGTTACGACCTCCCGAACTAAAATCGAGCGTATCTGTTTTTATATCAGTTGATAATAGGTATTCATTATTATTTACAAATACAAGACGCTCTGCTAGCGGCATGTTATCTTTATTAAAAACAGTTATTTGTAAAATACCCGATGGTAGATTTTTTGTATCAACCATTCCTTTTAAAATAGTATCCTGCGTAGGAAATTCTTTTTTAAATGCTACATGATGTTGCATTTGCCCAACCATATATGCAGCTTCAAAGCTTGCATCACCTGGCTTTTGTTTTATTTCAAATAAAGTTCCATTTGGGTCATTAATGATGTTTAGTACAATACCTTTTGGCTGTATCTCTGGCAAGTAATACCTTTTGTTGGGCAAGTTTGTTTTTAATTTTACATAATATTTTTCACCTATCTGCGGTTTAAAGTCAAACATGCCCATACCATCATGCAAGCAAGAAAGATATACCATATTTTCATCTTTACTATTATACAAGTTTCCGATTACATCTACCGCTACTCCATTTTTACCAGTAGCTTTAAAGGCCACGGTGGTATTAAGATCGCTCACTAAACTACCGCCTTCTGGAAAAAAAGACAATTGAATGCTATCATTACTCACTGCTGTTTGTCTTGCTTCAATACCCGATACATATATTTTATGAAAAAAAAAGTAATCTTCTTTTTGTGAAAGCATGCCCTTAGAAAAAGAGCGGATGGTATAATAACCAGTGGTGATAGAATCAGGAAGGCTAATGCTACCAGTAGCTGAACTAGAAAGCACAGGATATGCAGCTTTTGTTATTAATTTTTTTCCATCAAATAACTCTATATACATGGTGCTATTTGTTGTGTCAGGCAAAAAATCTCTAGTTAGGTAAGCTTTAAATTGCACCGTTTCACCAGCCATGTAGTTATCCCTATCAAGCTGTAGGTATATTTTTTGTATAGGCTGTTGCTCTCCCCACTTATTCAATATTTCAAAAGGCTGTTGGGCTTTTAGTAATATGCTGCAAGAAAATAGTAATGGAAATAGTATTGATTTTTTATTCACTTTTGTAGTTGGTTTGTGAGTTGAAAATTACAATATTATTTGTTGGTATGTATCATTTTAATAATGCAATAGAATAAATTTATTTTTACATCTATACCAAAAACTTCTACACTCATTCGTTGTGGTATTATTGAGCTTAATAAAACGGCTGCACTTCAATAGTGAAACGGATTATTTCGAAGAGTTCAAGTGTATTTGTGATGTCAGCAAGTGGGAAATTACTACATTTCCCCTTTCTTCACATAAGCCGTAAAACTTCCATCTTCATTTTTCCACCCACGCTTGTAAATAACCAAGCCGTTTAAAAAATTGCGCAGTACTTGGTCTTGTGCTTCTACATAGCCTTCATGATCTGGGCTGCGAAAAAAATCGCCTAGGGCACCTTTGGTAATATGAAAATCTACCAATGAAAGTATTTCTATAATATCATCGTTTTTTAAAGAAAGTGCTACTCGTAGTTTTTTTAGTATATCGTTATTGTCCATAAGTTTCTGTTTTTGATTATGTAAAGCTATATTTATATTTTCTAAAAAAGTATTCGTACGACAGTAAAAACAAAAAAGCCCGAACTTAATCGGGCTAGTCTAAATACTAAATACTTAGTAATCAATACTTTATACGTCTATCTTAGCATACTTCGCATGGCTTTCAATAAACTCTCTGCGTGGTGGTACTTCATCTCCCATAAGCATAGTAAATACGCTATCTGCAGTTACAAGACTATCAATGGTAACTTGCTTAAGCGTTCTGCTTGCAGGGTTCATGGTAGTTTCCCACAATTGGTCTGCATTCATCTCACCAAGCCCTTTATAACGCTGTATCGTTACACTGTCTTCTTTTCCGCCACCAATCTTTAATGATATTGCTTTACGCTCCTCATCACCCCAAGCATATTGCTGCTCCTTACCTTTCTTTACTAAGTACAATGGTGGTTGTGCAATGTAAACGTATCCTTGCTCTACCAACTCTTTCATATAGCGGAAAATAAATGTCATTATCAGCGTAGCAATGTGGCTTCCATCCACATCGGCATCTGTCATTATAATTAACTTATGGTAACGCAATTTTGAAATATCCAAAGCCTTTGCATCTTCTGCTGTACCTATTTTTACACCTAGTGCGGTAAACATATTGCGTATCTCCTCATTGTCGTATATTTTATGCTCCATCGCTTTCTCCACATTCAATATTTTACCTCTTAGGGGTAGTATTGCTTGAAAACTCCTATCTCTACCTTGCTTGGCTGTACCACCCGCTGAGTCTCCTTCCACAAGGAATAACTCACAACGACCAGGGTCTTTATCTGAACAATCTGCTAGTTTACCAGGCAAACCTCCACCTACTAAAACTGTTTTACGTTGCACCAACTCCCTTGCACGCTTTGCAGCCGCACGAGCCTGTGCAGCAAGAATTACTTTTTGTATAATCGTCTTTGCATCCTTTGGGTTTTCTTCCAAATAGGCTTCTAACACTCTACTCAATGTGCTATCTACAATTCCACTTACTTCACTATTACCAAGTTTGCCTTTTGTTTGTCCTTCAAACTGTGGCTCGGGTACTTTTACCGAAATAATAGCAGAAATACCTTCTCTAAAATCATCTCCTTCAATGGCGACCTTAGCTTTTTCAAACATGCCATTTTTTTCGCCATAGCTTTTAAATACACGGGTAATACTTCTTCTAAAACCTGCTACGTGGGTACCACCTTCTATGGTATTAATATTATTTACATAGCTAAATAAATGCTCGGAGTAGCCTGCATTGTAGGTCATGGCTACTTCTACCACTACATTGTTTTTTTCATCGTATCCATCGCAATAAATTACAATGGGTATTAATGGACTACGACCAGCTTTTTTATCAAGGTATTCTACAAACTCCACAATACCACCTTCACTATAAAAATTCTTACTATACGTTTTTCCATCATCTTCTAGTTCTCTTAAATCATTTAGAGTGATGCTTATCTTTCTATTTAAAAAAGCCAACTCACGCATGCGCCCTTCTAATATTTCTCGTTTGTAAATGGTGCTATTAAAAATTGTTTTATCGGGCCAAAAATGTACATGCGTACCTGTGCTTGTACTGGTGCCTATTTCTTTTACGGTATATTGTGGTACACCAATGCAATATTCTTGTTGAAACTTTTTATTTTCCCTATCTACCGTTACCACCAGTTTTGTACTCAGTGCATTTACACAACTCACACCCACACCATGCAAACCGCCTGATACTTTGTAGGTATCCTTATCAAACTTACCGCCCGCATGCAATACGGTCATTACAATTTCAAGGGCAGATTTACCTTCTTTTGTATTGATACCTGTAGGAATACCACGTCCATCATCTTGTACAGAAATAGAGTTGTCTTCATGTATCGTAACCGTAATATTTTTACAATGACCAGCCAGCGCTTCATCTATGGAGTTGTCTACCACTTCATACACTAAGTGATGGAGACCTTTTTCACCTGTATCACCAATGTACATACTTGGGCGTAAACGTACCGCCTCTAAACCTTCTAATACCGTAATATTGTCAGCACCATAATTATCCACTTTTGGTGCTTTTAAATCATCTTTTTCTGTAGCCATAATTGAGTATCAAACTTTGTAATTCGAATGTGTGCGAAGTTATGGTTTTTAAGGGCTTTTTTAGCATAAAAAACGCTCTATTTTTAAGTACTTACACACATGTTTTCCGCATCAATACATTAAAATTTTTTACTTGTTTTGTTAAGATGATTTAGGCGCAATTAATGTTGAGTTTGGTACTGTTTGTTATGTATTTTTTAGTTCTAGTTGATGGATTATGAAATAACAAACTAACCAATAGATTGGATTTTTTGCTAATATGGTTAGCACTAAGTGAGGTTTAGAAATAAAATACAAAACCGAAATATATTGCTGTTTTGTGTAAAATTTGCACAGTTAAGCCACAATATTAACCTAATTACGAAATATATTTCGTTTTTTGCATGCAGAATTATATTTACAGCTGTATATTTGTTATACAAAAATAGAAAACCGATTTATACTTCGGTTCCGGGCATATAAAAAAATGGAACAATTAATAAAACTAGGTAAGCAAATTGCTAACAGAAGGGAGCAGCTAAGGCAAACACAATTAGACATAGCGGCCATTGCAGGCATAAGTGATGCTACAGTGCGGTTTATTGAAAAGGGTAGGCCTGGAGTATCTATTGCCAATTGGGTAAAAGTAGCAGATATAGTTGGTTTAGACCTGAGCTTGACTACAAAAAAAATGAGCGATGAAATGCGTAAGAATAAAAACATAGATATTAACCCAAACGATGATTAGCGGATAATAAATGTAATAATAAAATGAAACAAGGAAAGGTATACAATAATAATACATTGGCAGGTACCATCTCAAAGCTAGATGATGGTATGTATGTATTTGAATACGATGATATTTATTTTGTAGATAGCTCAAAACCTGCCATCAGTTTAACCTTGCCTAAAACCACAAAAAAATATACGGCTGATTTTTTATTTCCCTTCTTTTTTAATTTATTGAGCGAAGGCAGTAACAAAAAACTACAAAGTATTTATTTAAAAATAGATGAAGAAGACCATTTTACTTTTTTATTAAAAACAGCTGCACACGAAACAATAGGTGCTATAAGAGTAGAAGAATTTTAAAGTAATAAAAAATGATTGAATTAAATATTTGCCCAAGTACATTGCAAGATGGTTATGCATCGTATAGCCCAAAAGCCCTGCGCCATTTATTTGCTGGTAAAAAGGTATCGCATGCTTTAAAATATGTTGTAACCGATGCAAAAAAAGAACAACGAAAACTTTTAACAGAAAATCGTACACGAATATCCATATCTGGTGTGCAAGAAAAATTTTCTATGCGGTTAGAAAAAAAAGAATTGGTACTTACAGATAAAATGGGTGAGTATATATTAAAACCCATACCTACAGACTTAGATAATGTAGAATTTGTGCCCGCAAACGAACATGTAACCATGCAAATTGCTAGCCAAGTGTATAAGCTAGATGTAGCCAAAAATGGCATCATATTTTTTGAAGACGGTGAGCCTGCATACATTACCAAACGATTTGATATTATGCCAGATGGCAATAGGTGCCTTATAGAAGATTTTGCAAGTTTGTTACAAAAGACAAGCGAAAACAAAAGCAATAAAAATTTTAAATATGAAAGCAGTTATTTGGAAATAGCAAAAGCAATAGATATATTTTTACCATCAGCTTTAATTGTAAAAGAAAATTTGTTCAAGCTTTGTGTGTTTAATTATTTGTTTAGCAATGGCGATGCACATTTAAAAAATTTTTCTGTAATAGATTACTTACAAGATGGGCAATACCAACTTGCACCAGCGTATGATTTATTGTGTACACGCTTGCATGTAGATGATGGCGATTTTGCATTGGAAGATAGATTGTATGAAGATGATTATAAGCACCCAAGTTTTTCCATATATGGTTTTCATGGTTATACTGATTTTTATGATTTTGGGATAAAAATGGGTTTGGTACCCAAAAGAATTACACAGTTTTTAGCATTGTTTTTGTCTAAAATAAACGAAGTAGAAGCATTGGTTACAAAATGTTTTTTATCGGAAGATTTAAAAGAATTGTACTTACAATATTACCATGACAAACTAAAACGACTGAGCACATCTTTGGCTTAATTTTTTTGAAATTAACAAAAGCAATTCAATACTTAGAATTATTATAAAACATCTTCTATTATATTTGTGTCAATTTTTTAACTCAATGAAGACAACTCTTTTTCTTATTTCATTTTTTATGATAGGCTTGCTACAAGCCCAAGAAAAAAACTTTAAAGTTGTAAACATTCCGCTTCCATCAGACATTTCTTTTTACGATAATCAATTTTCTGGCATGTATGTGCATAACGAAAAGCTGTATTTGATGAGCGAAAGTAGGCTGCAAGACAGTGCTGAGGCTAAATTATATTCTATTAATATAGTAGATATTGAAAAAAGTAAACTTGATACCAATTATATAATGCCCTACACAAAAATTGGTATTAGAAACCTAGATAAACTAAGCAAAAGAATGTATGAGCTTGGTGATGACTATGAAGGATTAGAAGCCATGACGATAGATGGTGAGGATATTTATTTTACGGTAGAAACTGCTACTCCTTCAAACAATTGCTATATGCTTAAAGGTAAGTTGCAAGACTCAATTGTAGCATTAGATTTAAATGTATTAATACCGCTGCCCAAACCGATAACAAAAGATAAAAAACATGTATACAATGCAGGTTTTGAAGCTATGACAAAAGTAGATAATACTATTTTTAACTTTTTTGAGTACAATTCCTTTGAAGAAAACAACTTGGTAATTGCTGTTATTCCAGTAACATACAGAGATGTAATGATTCAGTTGCCCACAATAAAGAACCTTCCTTTTAGGCTTACTGATATTACTAAAACAGGAAAAAATACTTTTACTGCTATAAATTATTTTTATAAAGGTGAAGGTGATGACGAAGTATATAGAGTACCAAAAACAGATAAACCAAACGATCTGCTAATAAGAGATGGATTTGGATACAAAAGCTATTGCCGCTTAATTTCTTTGAAATTTAAAAAAAATAAGTTTATCTGGAAGCCACTTTGGCAATTTCCTTATGAGTATATGAGCTACAACTGGGAGTGCATAGCAGCTTATAAAGAGGGATATTTTATTTTAAATGACAAATACACACCTGCAAGACCATATAAATCTACCCTATTGTATTTAGAAACTCAAAAATAAAGATTACAACCTTTATAGTTAGCCTTTAATTGTTAAATTTTCCAATTTCACAAATGCTATTGGCAATAGTTGTTTAATTTTGCAACTGCAAATGAAAGTTTTAGGAAACAACATATTAGCAATATCACAAAAGCAACCCATTTTATACAACGAACTTGAGCTGTTGCATGAAACAGAACGCTCTGTACCAGGTTCTATTACTTACTCAATAAAAAGATATAGACGATTATCACAATGGTCAATAGATGATACAGGTATCTTAGAATATCAATATGTAAAAAACAATGCCGCTGAAAACATGCTCAACTTAAAGTTTTGTGTAAGTGGTAATGTGTACTGTAAACAAAAACAAACGGAGTGCGACTCTTGTAAGCTTAGTGGTACTTATAATTGCTCTGATAAAGTAGATAGTATAGATGTATTAAGCTTTAGTTTTTCTCCATCCTATTTACAACAATTTGCCAAAGCAAATAAAAATACACAAACATTATCTGAAGATGTAATTGCTTTTAAACATACCAGTTCTTTTAGTAAAGCATTGCCACTTTGTAGCAAAACGAGAATGGTTATAGAAGCCTTGCTTAATCATACCTTTTCAGATAGCTCTGCCAATATTTTTGTAAATGCACAAATGCAAATGCTACTCTTATATAGCATGGACTGTATGCTGGGTGAAAAAGAAGAAACGAATTTTGCTTGTAAGTTTTTAGAAAATGCGGAGGATAGAGAAAAGATTATTAATGCAAGAAAAATATTATTGCAACATATTGGTGAACCCATTACTATAAAGGCGCTTAGCAGAAAAGTTGCTATAAATGAATGTTATTTAAAAAAAGGATTTAAGGAAATATTTGGAACTACTATTTTCGATTTTTACCAAAGCCAGCGCATGGAGCATGCCAAATATTTATTGTACGAAAAAGGATTGAGTGTAACAGAAGTTTCACATCTTTTAGGATATTCCTCTATATCTCATTTTAGTACTGCTTTCAAAAAACAAACGGGCATAAAGCCATGTGAGTTGTTGTTGAGGTAGTTGATTTCTTTTTGATAATAAATATTAATCAATGAATCAGAAATTGCAAAAATTAGGCAACCCAATTTTTCTTTTTTCTTTGTTAGTATTAATACTTAATGATTGGTTTTTTAAATATATTTTCCACAATACACTTACAGGCAAATTGTCTGATTTTGCAGGGTTATTGGCTTTCCCTTTTTTTTGTAGTACTTTGTTTCCCAAACAAATTAAGGCTATACATGTTTACACTTTTTTTCTTTTCATTATCTGGAAGAGTGAGCTATCACAGTCTTTTATAGATTTTATAAACTACAAAACCTGTTTAATAAATAGAGTGGTTGATTATAGTGATTATATAGCGTTGCTGAGCATTCCACTTTCTTATTTTATATTTAATAGAGAGGTACAAATCCACAACAAACCCATTTTCTCAAAATTACTATTAATTATTTCTTGTGTTGCTTTTTTAGCAACATCTAGTCCAAGGCATCTTTTTACTACAAATAAGAAATATGATTTTAATTTTTCTAAGAAAGAACTTGTTCAAAGGTTTAATAAAGTTCAAAAAGACGATTTAAGTATTTATGGAAAAGATAAAAATTCAATAGGTTTCGATAGTATCAGTAATTTTTTTTATTTTAAACACGGTAAAGTTCCTATTTTAAAAGTAGAAGATTATTCTAAATTATCTGACAATGACACCGTCCCTGTAAGAAGGTATGATGCAAATGTACATTTACAAGGTAATGACAGTGCATCATCACTAGTGTTGATTAATATTAGAAGTAGGCTTAAAAAAGGAGAAATATCAAAAGATGAAAAATGGGCAATTAAGAATTTTAAATTTTTTTTAAGAAAAATAAAATCAGCTGAAAATTTCTAATCTATTTCAACTATCTATCCATCTCTCTAACACTTTTTCATCTTCACTTATTTTACCTACAATCCTGTATTTACTTTTTTGTAAAAAATTTAATTTGATGTTACCTTTTCTTTTTGTAGATAGTTTGTATAAATAAATATGGAGTGAATAAACAAACTATTCACTCTACATTTATTATGTAATAAAGTTTAAATATTAAAAATTATTCTACCAGAATTTTAGTTGTTGCAGTTTGATTATTTCTGTCAACTTGCAATACATAAATACCTTTTCTCAAACCTGCAATATTCAAATTGTTAGATTTACTCTTGGTATCATTTTGTATCCATTGCCTTACTTGTAGGTTTGTATTAACTTCAAAAAGCGTAAAAATTGTCTTTCCATTTGATTTAAATGTGCCAATTATTTTTAGTTCCTGACCTATTGTTTTATTGCTTGTTGCTTCATCATTTTCATTTGTAAACAAAACATTCAGGTTACTATTGGAAGGGTTCGGCGATACGGCAACTCTGAAACCATAAGAAGATTGTGCAAAAACTCTGTTTGCATTTACAGGTCCGCAAGCACTCGTACCGTTAAAATTTACGCTGATACTTTGGCCAACTCCTAATGTAAATGTAAATACAGAACCAGACGCATTAAACCCTGTGCCGATAGCAGAGCCACTGCCTAGTGTGGCGGTAATATTTGATATGCCAGGCCAAGTATATTGGGCATAAATATAAGTACTGGGAACAAAGTTGACTGTCTGTATTGGCTTGGTAGTAGTATTGGTGCTGTATGTTCCTGTTAGTGAATTAATGCTGCCAATTGTAAGCGGTAAGGACAATGAAGTAGTTCCACATGCACCAGTAATATTAGCAGTCAAAGTAGCTGCTCCATTAGCTCCATTGATTCGAGTTACTAAAACCGTGTTTCCATTTGGTGTAATAGCTGCTATAGTTGGGTCACTAATGCTCCAATTGTAAATAACTCCAATTCCAAATGGTGCAGTAAAAGTTTGAGCATTGCAAACCAAAGAATTTCCTGTAATAGCACCATTTGCACAAAAGGCTTCGCAATTTGTACGAATATTATTTATACCATTCATTTCGTTTGCAAGAAAATTTGCACTACGAATAAACAATCTTTCATGCGGCTCATTATTAAGTCGCCTAAGATTATTATTATCAAAAATCAATTGAATGCCATTCTGATTAAAGGCAGTAGCAAAATTGGCAAATGGTGTATTAAAAGGAGCAGCAGGGGGTGTAGCACCAATATACCTTGCCAAATAATTTGCATTCGTTAATGCTGTATTACCTTGCCCAATATCTAATGCCGATGTTGTTGGAATATATGAAAACCTGCGCTGTATGTAAAAACTATTGTTGTAACTAAACATCCAGTCTTGTGAAACAGAGCTGGGTTGATTTCCTAGTGTTAAGGTATAGAATCCACCTGGGTAAGTATCAAAAGGCAAGATACCTGTTGGTGCATTATACGTTTTATTAGCAATGTTTACACTTACAGGTAGAAGCCAAAGTACTTTCTTTGTTAGCTTAATATTGCCATAATAAACTGCATTACCACCACCATTGGCAATTGACTTAATATCTAAGGTAAGTTCAAACTTATTACTACCAGGGAGTATTAGTGGTATAGTTATCAGTGGCGGCGCACCTACATAAGCTAAACCTGCACCTGCTACCATAAAAATAAGGTCGCCAATAAATCGTGTTTTGGTGCTGCGGTAATGATACAACAAACTACTGCCTGCAGCAAATTCCTGATCAATGGCACATTCACTACCATTACTTATAGCAATGTTTCTAATATTTACAGGGTAAGCCCATTGAGTTCTTAACTCTTGTAAAAATTGTTGGTTGGTAGCATTTGCAGGATTATAAAAAAGATTTATCCTGTTGTTTAGCATTTGTCTTGATGCAGGCTGGTCCGAAAGTAATAAATTTAATAAGGGACTTGGCCCATTGCTAAGCAACTGAATAATTTCTACAGAAGCTGCTATTGTGCCTATACTTACATACATACGAGTCGCATGCCTTGCAGCCGCTTGGTAGCCCAATGGCACATTTGCGCCTTGGTGTGGTGCATCTAAACTTACATACAAGTTTGTTTGGTGTGC
>JAYVID010000272.1:0-7721 GCA_043770525.1 Ferruginibacter sp. | reverse complement strand
ATAAAACGCCCAATACGCTTCGATAAAAGTTGAAAAAAGATTTACCGCTGAAACTAGCCCTGATAGAAGCGGCACAGCAGCATAGCGGAAGTACAGCGGATAGCAGGGATACAAATGTAGAATAAAGATTTATTACTCATGCTCCAAAAAGTATGCAGTACTTAGTATTGAGATATTAGACTATCCATTTTATATGCTTATTTTTACGATATTAAAAAATTATTTTATGGCTTTATTACTTTCTGTAAAAGGGGTTTTTCCAAAAATGGGTATTGATTGTTTTGTAGCGCCAAATGCAACAATAGTGGGTGATGTAGAGATGGGAAATGATTGTAGTGTATGGTTTAATGCGGTAATACGGGGTGATGTAAATAGTATACGCATGGGTAATAAAGTGAATATACAGGATGGTGCGGTGCTGCATTGTACTTATGAAAAAACAAAAGTTTTTATTGGTAATAATGTGAGCATTGGGCACAACGCCATTGTGCATGGTTGTACGATTGCAGATAATGTGCTGGTGGGTATGGGCGCTATTGTGATGGATAATGTGCAAGTGGGAACCAACTCCATTATAGCGGCTGGCGCAGTGGTGCTCGAAAATACAATTGTAGAACCTGGTTGTATATATGCTGGTGTGCCTGCAAAAAAAGTAAAAGATATAAGCCAAGAATTGATTAGCGGAGAAATAAATAGGATTGCAGATAATTATTTGATGTATAGTGGGTGGTTTAAGACAGCTCCCCCAAACCCCTCCACAGGAGGGGCTTAAAAGTCTATAATATTTTGTAGAACTATAAAATATTGAAGAGTGGCTCCTATCCTTTGGAGAGGCGGGGGTGAGGTTATACAATTTTATCCTTCAATATTCGTTTTTACAGTAGTATCTAACAAATTATTACATTTGTATTATGAAAAAATTATTCTTACCATTTGCGGTGATTATGCTAGTGAGTAGTTGTGCTATTTTTAAAAAGAAAGATAAGTACGGCTGCCCAAATGATGCTACTGGAAAAACACAGGAAGAAATAAGGGATTCGAAAAGAAAGAAATTTAAAGCCCCGAGGAAATTTTAAAAACAGACAGAAGATAGTAGACTTTAGATTTTAGACATTGCTCCTTTGAATTAATAAGATTTATCTTCGATTGAGTCTTTGATAGATAAATAACTTAAATATCTTTCTTCAGAGATTACATTATCATTTACAGCTGTTTTTACTGCACAGCCCGGTTCGTTTAGGTGTATGCAATTATTAAATTTACAATTATTCATTACAGCCCTCATTTCAGGAAAATATTGTGCCAGCTCATGCTGTGCTACATCTACAATGCCCATTTCTCTTATACCTGGTGTATCTATAATAATACCACCAAAAGGCAGGTCAAACATTTGTGCAAAAGTAGTAGTATGCATTCCCTTGCCGCTCCAGTCGCTTACTTCCAAGGTTTTTAATGCAAGCTCTGGCAATACATAATTTATAAAAGTAGATTTGCCTACACCCGAGTGCCCGCTTAACAATGTAGTTTTATTGGTGAGCAAATCTTTTACAGCTTGTGTACCTTCATTGCTATCTATACTCATTAGCATAATTTTATACCCACATGCTTCGTAGTTTTTTTTTGCTAGTTCAAATTTTGTAAATTCTTTTTCGGTAAATAAATCTGCTTTATTAAAAACAATGATGGCAGGCACTCGGTATGCTTCTGAGGTAACTAAGAAACGATCTATAAAACCAAAAGATGTTTTAGGATCTTTTAAAGTAGCAAATAATAACGACTGATCTATGTTAGCTGCTACAATATGGTGCTTATTTTTGTTGTGCGGAGAAACCCTGTTTATATAATTTTTGCGTTCATATATTTTTGAAATCACCAAGCTGTCTGCTTCCGCATCTGCATCTACTTCTACTATATCGCCAACTGCTATTGGGTTGGTAGAGGTGATTCCTTTTATTTTTAATTTCCCTTTTAGCCTTGCATTTATAAATTCCCCCTCGGTATTTTTTAAAATATACCAACTACCTGTGCTTCTATAAACTATTGCCTGCATGTGTGCAAGATAAATAAAAGATTAAGGAAATTTTCTAAAAACCAAATACCGCAACAAAATTTCTACCAAAAGAAAAAATACAGCTGCAATGGCAAAGGGCAAAAATTTATTGGTAAAATTAGTAGTTGTACTTATTTCTATTGTTGATTTTTCCAGCGTATCAATGGTGGTATAAATATTGGCAAGTCCATCGTTGTCTTTTGCTCTAAAATATTTCCCACCAGTTTCACCAGCTATCTCTTTCATCAATTTTTCGTCTATCGATACTTTCATTTTTTGCATTTGCACGCCCATGGGTGTTTGCACAGGCCTATCGGCTTCACCATCTGTACCTACCGCAATGGTGTACACTTTTATACCGAATGATTTTGCAATTTCTTTTGCCGTTTTAGGGTCTATTAATCCTCCGTTGTTTTCACCATCTGTAAGTAATACAATTATTTTAGATTTTGCTTTGCTGCCACGGAGTCTATCTACACTAGTACCTAACCCATCGCCAATTGCAGTTCCGTCTAGCAGCAAACCACTGTGTATATTTTGTATAGCAGTAATAAGTATGCCATGGTCTGGTGTGAGTGGACACTGTGTAAAACTCTCTCCAGCAAAAACTACAATTCCTATTCTATCACTCTTACGTCTATTTACAAAATCTATGGCTACGTTTTTTGCAGCTTCGAGTCTATTGGGCAATAAATCTTGTGCTGTCATACTTCCACTCACATCAAGGCAGAGCATTATATCTATACCATCTCCTTGTGCAAGTTGTTCGTCGTTTTTTGTTTGTGGGTTGGCAAGTGCTACTATAATAAAAGCCATGCCTAGTAGTCTACAAATAAATGGCAAATGTCTAAAACTTGCTTTCCAGGAGCCAAGTCCTTTAGCCGCTAAGCTAGATACAGCAATGGCTGCGCTGTGTTTACTATTTGTTTTTACATACCAAAAAATAAGCAACGGCAACAGCAATGCCAGTGCAAAAAAGATGGGTTGGGCAAATTCAATATTTTTAAAATAATCAAATAACAAGGCTAATTTTTTGTTGTACGTGAATGTTCGATTTGTGTAATACTATTTTTTATAAAGTTTAATGCTGCTTCATTTTCATCAAAAGATGGATGATACTTTGCAAATTTTGTTGAGTCTCCTGTTTCTAAAGCAGCCGCAGTTTGCTCGGCTGTTTCTGCATTTATTTGGTATACATTTAATTTGGCTAGCACTTCTTTTGTTGTGTTATTAGAAAAGTTTTGCTGCATTACCCTACTACAATAATCTTTAAAAACATCTGCTAAGTTTGTATGATATTGTTTCACATTTACATTTGCTCCTTCGTTTTCTTTTTGCAATTTTTGTAAAGCTTCCATGGCTATTTTAAATGAATCTACTTTTTTTACGCCATTTAAATTTACTTTTTTGTTATTTATATATCGGTAAATGAGGTAAGAAATTATAATTACCAATAGCAGTGCTACACCTCCAATAATCCATAAAATATTAAAACTAGAAACTTCAATAATATTTTTGATATCTCTAGGTTCAGCCTTTTTATCAATGGGCATATAACCAACTTCTACCTTAAAAGAATCTGTATTGCCATTAATGTTATTTACTGTATACTCTAGTTCAGGAAAACTAAAAGAACCTGAATCGAAACTGGTAAATACAATTTTTTGTTTGTGAATATTAAATCCATCTGTAGTAGTATCTATACTTGCTTTTTCAATTATTTCAAAATGAGGAATGGAGTCTGGAATGGTTACAGTAACTTTTTCTCCAGCAGCATGCTGTACAAAAATTTCATAATTTATTTGCTCACCAATGAGAATATTTTTTTTATCAATATTAACCACAGCATTTTGAGAAAAACTTTTTCCTGCATTTAAAATAAAAAGTATGCCCAATAAAAATTTAATACAATATTGTTTGTAATTTTTAGCCATACTTTTTTACTTTCTTTTTAGAAAAAACTGTTGCAAAATATTTACATAATCTTCGTCTGTACGTACATGTAACAATTCTGCTCCTGCTTGTCTAAAATATTTTTTACAAATATCTGTTTGTTCAAAAAAATATTGTTGATAATTGTTTCGCACCATTGCATCATCAGTATCTATCCATTTTGTAATGCCTGTTTCTGCATCTGTGGCTTGCAGCAGCCCTACCTTAGGCAATTGCATATCCATTTTGTCATATACTTTCAATCCTATTACATCATGCTTTTTGCCTATCACTTTTAAATCATTATCATAGCCTGTTGCTAAAAAATCGCTTAACAAAAATGCGATGCTTTTTTGCCTTGTGGTATTATTAAAATACTTTATAGCAATATCTATGTCCGTACCTTTTTCTGTAGGCTCTATACTCAATAATTCTCTTACTATGTACAAAGCATGTGCCCTTCCTTTTTTAGGAGGAATGTATTTTTCTATTTTATTGCTAAAGAAAATTACGCCTACTTTATCATTGTTGCTTACAGCACTAAAAGCCAGTACTGCTGCCATTTCTATTATTAAATCTTTTTTCCTTTTTCCTACGGTACCAAACAAATTACTGGTGCTTGTATCTACCAACAACATTAAGGTAAGTTCTCTTTCTTCTTCAAATACTTTTGTAAATGGTGTAGAAAACCGTGCACTTACATTCCAATCTATAAATCGTACATCATCTCCAGCACTATATTCTTTTACTTCTCTAAAACTCATGCCCTTTCCTTTAAAGGCAGAGTGGTACTCACCCGTAAAGAGATGGGTGGTTATTTTTTTACTCTTTATTTCGAGCTCACGTACTTTTTTTATTATGTCTGCTGTTGTCATTATCTACGATAATCCACAGGTTTCACCCGTGGTTACTCAAAGTGAACCCCGTTGGGGTTCGTTGTTTTATGATAGTAAAAATAAATACGCATTACAATATGATGTCAATCTTAATACTCAATACTAAGTACTCAGTACTTTCCTATGGCACATTCACCGTTCTCAATATCTCTTCTATAATATTTTCTACATTTACATTTTCTGCCTCTGCTTCATACGTAAGGCCTATGCGATGACGCAATACATCTTTGCAAATATTTCTTACATCGTCTGGTACTACGTATCCACGCTTGTTTAAAAACGCATACGCTTTTGATGCAAGCGTAAGATTTATACTTGCCCTTGGTGAACCTCCAAAGCTTATCAATGGTTTTAGTTTTGCCAAATTATATTTTTCTGGAAACCTTGTAGCAAATACAATATCCAAAATATAATTTTCTACTTTTTCATCTACATATATTTCTCTTACCAATTCCTTAGCAGTTAATATTTCTTGCGTAGAGGCTACTGCATTAATTGTTGTAGCTGCAAGTGATTGTGTATTCTGTCTAATAATCATTTGCTCCTCCGATTTTGTAGGGTAGCCCACCACCACTTTCATCATAAATCGATCTACCTGCGCCTCTGGCAATGGATATGTTCCTTCTTGCTCTATGGGATTTTGAGTAGCCAATACCAAAAATGGCTCTTCCAATTTATAACTAGTATCGCCAATAGTTACTTGTCTTTCTTGCATGGCTTCTAGCAAGGCACTTTGCACTTTTGCAGGTGCACGGTTTATTTCATCGGCCAAAATAAAATTTGCAAAAATAGGACCCTTGCGTACATAAAACTCATTCTTACTTTGGTTGTAAATCATTGTACCTACTACATCGGCTGGCAATAAATCTGGCGTAAACTGTATACGGCTATATTGTGCTTTTATGGTTTGTGCTAGTGATTTTATAGCCAACGTTTTTGCAAGCCCTGGCACACCTTCTAGCAATACATGCCCATTGCTCAACATGCCTATTAGTAAGCGCTCTATCATGGTTTGTTGCCCCACAATTACTTTGCTTAGTTCATCATTTATTCTGGTAACAAAGCCTGCTGCAAAACTTATTTTTTCATTTAGCAAGCGTATATCTTCTGCTGTTTGTAACATATATATTTTTTATTTTCTACAGGGTTGCAAATTAACTACTAGATATGTAAAAAAGAAGGCTTTCATCTTTATTTACAACAAAATGTTTGTTAATATTAAATGTGGGAATGATTTAATAAAAATGTTGCCTTTCAGTTTAACTGAAATACATTTTCTTTTCTGGATAGCTTTCCGCATAATTGTAAATACTATTTCTTATAAAATCATTATCGCTGTATGGTTCTATAGCATCTTTTAATGCATCTATATCATTTATTGCTTTTGCTTCTGTTACAAAACCCATGCCCCAAAAATTTCCTTTCTCAATAAGGAAACACAATTTTTCATTATTATTGATTCCCTCATCTACCAATGCAAAAGTGGGTAGTTGTTGTATCAATGTTTCTATTGCAGTTTTTACTTTGCCGTTATAATACTTTGGTGTTTCCGTAAACTCAATATCAGTATGTGAAAATGGTGTTTTATCTATGTAACAAAGTTTTTCATTTAAGCCAAACTCTTCCAACATTTTTCTTAGCAGCACCTGCCCTTCGTGCAATAAATTAAAATTATATACCGATGGAAAATTTTTCTTTTTCTTATCTATAGCCAATCGTAAATAGCCTCTGCTATCCTCAAAACTATACAATGCATATTTTTGTATGGGTTGTTTTTGGCTATAATTATACTTTGGCCAAAGCCTTTTTATTTCAGTACTTTCTAATATGAGCGCATGCAATTCATTCGCACAAATTTTAAAACTAATATCTGCTACTAATCTTATAAAATTTTGCCTTCTGTTTCCTGCATCGTTGTGTGTAAAATGACTTGTTACCCTTTTCTTTATGTTGATGGCTTTACCTACATAAATTATTTTTCCTTTTGAATCATGAAAGTAATACACACCAGCAGTAGAAGGCAATGCATTTATTTTTTGTTTTTCTAATTGCATAGGCAACCACTGCTCCGAGGATGTACGTTTTAGCATTTTATCTATATGCTCCATACCGCCGGCTTGTAATATTTTATTAAACAAAACTACTGTTGCTTTTGCATCTCCATCCGCCCTGTGCCTATCATCTACATTTATGTTTAAACTTTTACAAAGTTTACCAAGGCTATACGATGGCAAATCCTTAAATACTTTTCTACTAAGCCTTACTGTACAAAGTTTATTTACATTTAATTCATACCCACATTTTTTTAATTGATGGTGCACAAATGAGTAATCAAAATTTACATTGTGTGCTACAAATACTGTATTGCTTAATAAATCAAAAATTGTTTTTGCTACTTCATTAAAGGTAGGCGCTGAGGCTACCATAGCATTGTTTATACCTGTGAGGGCTGTTATAAAATCAGGGACTCTTTGCTGTGGATTTATAAGTGTGGTAAAATGTTGTACTACCCTTTCTCCATCATGTACATGAATGGCTATTTCTGTAATACCACTGCTAGCTGCACTTCCACCTGTGGTTTCTATGTCTACTATTGCGTACAAATTTTTTATTTTTATTAGTAAAAGTTATGTTATGCAATTTACTAATTTATTTAGTTCGAGTTGTATTTATTTTCCACTGGTGCACCCTGCCCACGGGTGCACCCTGCTCCACTGGTTGCACCCTGCCCCACGGGTTGCACCCGTGGTTACGCAAAGTCAACCCCGTTGGGGTTGGAAGCAAAAAGCCTGCAAGATTTTATGCTTACAGACTTTTGTTATATAAATTGCGAAACTAATTTC
>JAYVID010000271.1:0-14073 GCA_043770525.1 Ferruginibacter sp. | reverse complement strand
CCATAACTTAAATGATAAATATTTTTTGCGTTGGGTAATTGCAATTTTTCTGCAATTAATTTCAGCACTTTCATGTGGTAATTTTGCTCATCACCTATTACGTATATACTTTCATCTATTTTGTACTCATCGTATTTTTGTTGGGCTAAGCCTATGTCTTGTGTTATGTATACACTTGTTCCATCTTTGCGGAGCACCAATTTTTCATCAAGCCCATCAGCAGTTAAATCTATCCACACACTGGTATCTTCTTTTTTTACAAATACATTTTTTTCTAATCCTAAATCTACAATTTTTTTACCTAGCAAGTAGGTATTGCTTTCATAATAAGTTTTATCAAAATCACTACCAATATTATTGTAAGTAACATCAAAGCCTTCGTATACCCAGCCATTCATTTCTTTCCAAAGCTCTATCACATCTGGCTTTCCAGCTTCCCAATCAAAAAGCATTTGCTGTGTGGCTAGCATAATAGGTGCTACTTTTTCTGCTTGTTTAGCCTCTACACCACTAGCTACCAATTCTGCTATTTGGCGTTTGTGCTCATCATTAAATTTTACATAATATTCACCCACAAAATGATCTCCCTTTGTATTGGTACTTTTTGGGGTATCGCCATTTGCAAATAGTTGCCAAGCTATCATACTCTTGCATATATGTACACCTCTATCGTTTACTATGCAGCTCTTAAATACTTCGTATCCGCAGGCTTTTAAAATCTCTGCTACACTCCATCCTAAAAAATTATTTCTTAAATGCCCAAGGTGTAATGGCTTGTTTGTATTAGGAGATGAATATTCAACCATCACTTTTTTACCATTCATTGCATGTTTGCCATAGCATATATCATTGTAGTTTTTATTTAACAATTGTAGCCAAAAATCATCAGCCACAGTAAGGTTTAAAAATCCTTTTATAATATTAAATTGTGTAAAAAGAGTAGGGTGGTCTTGTACAAGCGCAGCTCCTAATTCTTGGCCCAAAGTATCAGGACTTTTAGCAGTTTTCTTCAATAAAGAGAAAAGTACTACTGTATAATCACCTTCAAACTCAGGCTTTGTAAGATTTATTTGAAAATCTTTTTCAGTAAATGATTGATTGTAAAGGTTTTTTAAACTATTTACAACTGACCCTTGAAGGGTATTTACAATACTCATATCCTCAAATATAAAGAAAACTGCTGTTTATTACAAATTGAAAAAAGCGAAGGATGAAAAAATGATAAAATTTACTTTTTGTGAAACTAATATCCTCAAAATGTTTAGTAAAAATTAAGCCAAAGAATGTGGATCTATTACAACTAAGTCTTGTATTTGATCAAAGTCTTTTGTATTATTTGTTATCAGTACTAAATTATTTACTAAAGCAGTTGCTGCAATTATTGCATCTGCAAGTTTTAATTTTCTTTGTTGTTTTCTTATTTCTATAGTTTTTATTTTTACTGCTTGGTTTAGCTGTAAAACTGTAGCTAAATTTATAAAGTCTTCAATTAGTGGCATCTTATCAGGTATTTCATGATAGGTTAAAACTTCTATTTCTACCACTACAGAAATAAGAAAGTTTGCATTTATGATTTCTTGTACAAATACTTTTCCTTTTTCTGGTAATCTATTTGAAAATAAATGGGAGATAACATTCGTATCAATTAAATATCCCTGTTCCATTCTGTTCTTATTTTAGATAAATGCAAATCAAATTTATCACCCTCTTCTTTATTAAGTATACCAAAAAAATCAGACGGTTTTTTTGGAGAAATGATAGAAGAGGTTGTATTTTTTACCTCTTCATCTATATAAAAAAGGACGTGAACTTCTTTACCAATATAATCTACTGGTAATGAAACTGACATATCAAAGCTAGTTTCCTTTGGTCTTACAATGGTTTGTATCATACTACTTTAATTTTATAATTTTACAACACTATCTAATTTTACAAAAACATATTTTGGAGCTCTACCAAGCCTAAAAAATGCTTTACCCAATTTTACATTTGCAGAAATATTATTTCTTAATGGAAAAGTATTTGCAGAAAACTTTGCAGAATCACTATTATTAAAAACATAAATATTGGTGGTTTTGGTAGTTCTTATTGAGTCATTTGCAATAGAAAAAATAGTATCTATACCAATGCTATTGGTGGTATAAAATTCCAATGTATCTCTGTTGTTTATTCCATTATAATTTAAAAGATTAAATGCACCATTTAGCACAGCATCAGATTCGTAGCCATCTATATTGCTATACGACAAAGTAAACAATGCCTTGCTAATCCTTACCGCAGGCATAGTAGTTTTTGCAGTATCAAGTTTGCCCCATACTTTATAAGTAACTACTGGTATGGGTTTAGCCTCTTCTTTTTTGCAAGAAATAAAGTATATACAAAGTACAATAAATATGGTGATTGATGTTAAAACTAATCTTTTCATTTTCAGATTTTCAATGTAATATTAATACAAAAACTGAACATAAAAAAACCTCCGTTTTTAAACGAAGGTTTTTTAAAATGTTATAATGCACTATCTTATTCTAAATGCATAAATCCAGTTTATGTTTCCTAAATCATTAGCAGCTACACCAGCATTCAAATTTATTGAAAACACTTGTCCAGATATCCACTTAGTAGCTGTAGGTGCTGGTACTGTAAAAGTAAAGTGCACCATATAAGTATTATAATTTATACCATTAACTGTTTCGTTCAATACTTGCAATACATTAAACGGTAAAACATTTGTAGGAGTTATTGTATTTAATGTAAAAGCAGTATCGGGAGCTGTAGCACTACCTGCTACCCCTGGTTGATAACTCCTATATCTATCTTCTGCATTTTGCATTACATTTATTATAGCAGGTGGGTTTGCAGGAGTAATAAATGCCGTAGGTGCTTTATACAAACTTACATTAATTCTTCTTTTAGTTATAGCAACATCATCTCCTTTTAAGTATCCTACAATATTGATTACATCACCTGCTTTAAATGTAGGTGGTTTGTTTACAGTAGCTACCGTATCATAAGTAAGTATTTTTCTAAAAGGATTGTAGCCCACAGGTAAAACACTTGCTGGTACATTGGGTAAAGTAGTTGCATTTACAATAAAACCTGCTACAACTCTGTTGTTTAAAGACGAGCTTGTTAAAGTAGTTGAATTAGTATTTGAAGCACCGTCTATTTCATTGTTATATTTGGTACAACTAGCAACCACTGTTGCTAGGGAAAGTACCCAAAAGCAATATTTAATATTTTTTTTCATTTTAGTATTTTTAATAAATTAATTGAATAAATAACGAACACCTATTTGCATATTCCAACGAGAATCTATACCAGTATTATCTCTATAGCTATTTACTATTGGCACTTGGTTTGCAGGGTCAAGATAATTAAAGTTAAAAGCTGGTTTACCGTCTGGTGATACCCCTACATATCCTAAAGGTGAGGTTCTATTAAACGTTCGTGTAACACCCCATTGCTTATTTAATAAATTACCTACGTTAAATATATCTACTGTTAAACGAAGTGTGTGTCTGTTTTTATCTTTCGATTCAAAATAAAAATCTTGTGTAAGATTCATATTTAGCTTTTTAAAGTATGGAGCCAATGCACCATTTCTTTCAGCTATTTTTCCTCTATTTGCATTTAAATAAGGATCTTGTTTAATAAATGCATCCAATTGAGCCCATATTTGGTCTGGTGTGCGTGGATCAGCAGCGTTTGATTTTACCAAAACAATTTCCGATTTATCTCTTGGTATATACATCAAATCATTATTGCCAAGTGCATTATCTCCATTTAAATCTCCATTGTATACATAAGAAGCGGTACCATTTGCAGCAGCTTCATAAGTAAAACCAATAGAAGTTGCAAAATGTTTAGCATACTCTTTTCTATAAGTTAAATAAGCAATAAAGCGGTGTGGTTGGTAAAAGTTAGCATTTCCTAAATCATCTAAATTAGGGTCTCCTGCTACTGGTCTATCTCTCCAGTTACTTTGTGCTATAGAACCACCATCGTTTATAGTTTTTGCTTTACTGTAAGTATATGCTACACTTCCGCTTAAATTTTTAGTAGTTTTTTGTACCTGAATTGTAGCAAAATATCCATATCCTTTATTAGAGTTTTTCATTAAAATAGCATCACTAATATTAGGGTTGCTTAACGTTCCTTGCAAACCAGTTACGGTAGATGGTGTACCAATGCCTCCATAAATTTGTGAAAAATTATAACGAACCCTATTGTCTGGTCCATTAAATGGTACACCACTACTAGGTAGGTTTATATTTTGAAAGTAAACAGAATTTAAATCTTTATTATAAGTACCTTCTAAAGTTAAAGTCCAATTGTTTGGCAATTTTTGATCTATCCCTAAACTTAATTTAAAGTTTTGAGGATATCTAAAATCCTTATCTGTAACAGCTACGTTATATTGTGTTGGTAAAGTACCTACAGCAGCCCTTAGTACATCTACATTATTTGTAAATGGTAAGTTAGCAGTAGCACCTGTACCTTGTTGGTTTAAGGCAAATTGTACACCATTATTACTTGCTTGGTTGCTTATCCATACAAATGGAGGAGGACCAGCAAAAACACCAAAACCACCACGTATTTGTGTTTTTTTATCTTTAAAAACATCCCAGTTAAAACCCATTCTTGGGCTTAGTAAAACCCTAGTTGCAGGTCTTGCACCTACATCTACTTTTACTCCATTTCTAAAAGTTAAAGATTTTAAACTATCATTTTGGTCAAAACTGTTACCAAAAGTTGGAATATCTGCACGTATACCAGCAGTAAGTGTAAAGTTTGATTTTACCCTCCATTTATCTTGTACAAAAAAACCAAATTCAGCTGAGTTAATTTTTGCAAATGGGAATGAACCATCTTTTGTAGCCGAAGATCTTACACTTGAAAAAGTAGCATTTTGTGTACCTGGTGTAGAAGCTGAGGTATATGGATTGTTAGCAGAAGCATAAAAATCAGCTAAACTATTAAACCTAAAAATACCTTGATAATTGGGCGCAAAACCATTTTCAAATTTCTTTATAAAATTTTGAGTTCCCACAGATATTTCATGCGCTCCTTTGTACATGGTATAAATATCTGAGATCTGAATAATATCTGTACTCAATTTATTATTGTAAGTAAATGGTTCATATCCAAATGAAGCATACGTTAAACCACCTGCAGCATTTAAAATATCTACCATAGGGAACAAAGAACTGCTCAATGGGTCTCTAAAGTCTCTTAAAGCGGTATAGCCTACTTGCAATTTGTTATTAGATTTGTTGCTAAAACGAGTGTTTAATTCTGCAATTAATATATTGAAATTATTATTGATGGTGTATCCTGTACCGCTAAAAGCCATACCATTTGCACTTGGTCCTCTACCACCAGAAGGTGCACCACTGCCACTTGCTGGCACATCTCTTAATGATTTAAGGAAGTTATATTTTAATGTAAGAATATTTTTTTTATCAATGTTATAATCAAAACGTACTGTAGCTTTTTTACTTTCGGTACGATAGTTATAACCTTCGTAATCCCCTGGGTTGTAGTTAAATTTACTAATCAAAAATGCTTTTAACACATCCAAGTCAGCGGCTTTTGCTTGAGATATACTAGTGCCATTAGGTGTTTCGCCAGCTTGTGCAGCCCTCCATGTTGGTGAGCCTGGTAAGCTTATTTTTTCTTGCTCATAACTACCAAAAAAGAACAATTTATTTTTTATAATAGCACCACCAAATGAAGCACCAAATTGACTATAATCAATATTCGTTTTTATAGCTTCAGCTGTATTTACTTTATATCCTTGTGTATTTTCGTTTCTTGAAAAGCCATACACAGATCCTTTAAATTTATTGGTTCCACTTCTTGTAACAGAATTAATACCTGCTCCACTAAAACTTCCCTGGCGCACATCAAAAGGGCTTATGTTTACTTGTATTTGCTCTATAGCATCAATACTTATTGGTTGAGAGTTTGTTTGCCCACCCAATGTACCACTTAAACCAAAGGCGTTATTAAAGTTTGCTCCATCTACTGTTAAGTTGTTAAAGGAAGAACTTACTCCTCCAAAACTCAATCCATTACTCGAAGGAGTCAATTTTGTGAAGTCACTTAAACTTCTACTTATGGTAGGTAATCTTTCAATTTGACTACGAGAAATTACCTCTTGGCTACCCGTACGACTATTGTTGATTACTTTATCTTGCCTTGTACTAGCTACTACAACAGCTGCAAGGTCATTCGACTTTATATCGAGTGAAAAATCTGCATTAAATGCTTGTCCTAATGAAAGAAAAACATTGTCTTTATCTTGTTGTGTATACCCTACATTGGTTACTTTAATGGTGTATGGGCCACCAATTTTTAAATTAGAAAGATTGTAACGTCCATCTTTTCTTGTAGTAGTAGTATACACAGTACCAGTAGGGGTGTGTATGGCTTGTACCGTTGCTTTTGCTACTGCATTGGCTCCATCTTTTACTATTCCTTGTATTTCAGAGGTTGTTTCTTGTGCAAACACTGTAAAAAAACTACATACAGATAGCATGAATGATAGCAATTTCAATTTCATATATTTTTGTTTTGATTTTGCTGCAAAGGTGCACTATTTCTACTTTTTATACTATTAAGTTAATATTATGTTATAGAGATTTTATTAACAATGGGGCATAAAAAAACCTCCGATTTTGGCGGAGGTTTTATATATATATATTATTTTTTAGAAACTAAATCTAACACCAAGTTGACTTGTCCATCTTGAACTGTTAAATACACCATCTGAAACATTATAAGGTTTACCGTTTGTTGGAGGAGCAAACCTATATTGTGGAGTCAAGTTAGTGGCACTCACATATCCAGTAAAGTCCAAAATAATAGATTGGTCATTTGCTACAAAATACTGTCTTCCTGCATTTCTGCTTAACATGTTTGTAAAATTAAATATGTCATAACTTACTTGTAATTGATAAGTTTTTTTACCAAACTTAACATTAAAATCTTGTTGTATTTTTAAATCTAGTACATGTGTAAAAGGTAATCTTGCTCCATTTCTATCAGCATACTTACCACGGTTTTTTCTCAAATATTTATCTCCTTCAATATATGCATCAAACAAATCTCTCTGTTGCTGTGGTGTGTAGGTAACCGAACCAACTGTATTTGCAGTAAAAATCATCGTTTGCAGTTGAGCATTTGTAGGAATAAAAATAAGATCATTTGTTTCAAAATTATCTAAATCTCTTATTAAACCTCTATTTAAAACATAACTAAATGTATTTCCACTTTGTCCATTATAAACAAATGAAATAGTTGTTGCCATTTTGCTATTAAAGAAGTTGAACTTTTTAGCTACATAAGCATTTACTCTGTGTCCTGGATCGTAATCACTGATAGATCTTGTGATATTATTTCTTCCATTTACAGTTTCCATAAATCTCCATTGAGAATTGTTTTGAGAACTTGTACCTTCATTAATTACAACAGAGTTACCAAAAGTGTAATTTGCATTTATAGCCCAATTGTTTCCCCATGCTTTATCTAATGAAGCTGTAAAATTATAAGAATAACCTTTTTTACCATTGTTATTGCTAAGCAAATAAACCCCTGTATAAGGTGATGTTCCATTTGATCTTAGTGGTATTGACTTTGCGAAATTTCCTGATAAAGAATATACGTCTCTTACATCTACACCAACCGATTTCAAATTTGGTTTTTCCATATCTACTCTTTCGTAATTAATCTCATTCATATTTTTTGTAAATATTGCTTCAAATGATAATTTCCACTTTTTGTTTAACATTTTTTCAGCAGCAAACGAAGTTCTAAATACTTTATTAAGTCTAAAATCTTTAGATATCAAATCTATTTGTCCAGATGGACTTGGAACGGTTACACCTAAATCTGAAGCTATATACTGATTAAAAGGATCTGCTTTAAAAGCAACATTACTTGCTCTGATACCTGCAATACTTATTCCATTATTATTGTAAACTCCACCTGGCCATACCAATGGAACTCTACCAGTAAATAATCCCATGCCACCTCTTACAATTACTGATTGCTCGGGTATTTTGTAAACAAAACCTATTCTTGGGTTTAGAGACCATTTTGGAGAATTTATTTGACCAGAACGAGCACCTTTCAAGTCATACACTGCAGAAATTTTGGCAAGTGCTGTGTCATTAAAAAATTTATCTTCTTTAGGTGTAGTTAAAAATTTTGTGTTATCTGCTCTTAATCCCACTGTTAAAGAAAATTGATTATTTACTTTAATTTCATCTCCTACAAAGAATCCTAAACGAAGGGTATTAAACTTTGCAGCAGCATTTAGTGATTGATCACCATTTTTACCTGGGTCTAGTAAAGAATATGACCTATCATAAGTACTAGCTAAACCACCTGATGTGAAGGCTGCAACACTACTGTAAACATAAGAACCATAGTTTTGGCGAATAAATACGTTTGTTGAATTACTCACCTCATTATCCATACCTATAGAAAAATTATTGATTCCTTTGCTAAATTTAAAAACATCAAATAAAGCAATATTATTTTGCTTTAATAAATTTCCGGTTGAAAACTCTTCCGTTCCAAAAACAATTCTTCCTACGCCATCATTTATTGTAACTCTTGGAAATGGGTTACCTATTGCACCTCTATCGTCAACAACATTTGTGAGAGTAAGTAAAAACTTATTGTTTGAACTTTTAGTTAATTTAGAATTCAATTCTAACGAACCAGAATTTGTTACCGATGGAAATTCAAAACCATTGTTTAAAAAATTAATGGTGGAGTTGCTACTTCTTGTTGTGTTATTTCTAAATCCTTGGTTGTAACGATAACTTACACTTAATTTATTTTTACTATTAATATTCCAATCAATTTTTGAAGCAACTTTATTTGACTCCACTGTTTCAGGGTTATCTTCATAACCTCCTGCATCATAATTAAAAGTAGTCTGTAAATAATTTTTTAGAGAGTCTATTCCAGAGCGTTTAGTTAAACCTGTATAAGTATTTATATCAGCAGGTTGAGGACGTTTATCTCTTTGTATTTCACCATTTATAAAAAAGAATAATTTATTTTTTATAATTGGACCACCAAATCTAAAACCTGTTGTTTTATTTGAAAAATCAGATAAAGGAATAGCTAAACTTTTATCAACACCAGGTGTTTTTCCTGTTATTTTTTGGTTACGAAAGAAATTATATACAGATCCAGTAATTGTATTTGTACCACTCTTAGTTATTGCATTTATTCCACCACCAGTAAAATTACCTAATGATGCATCATAAGGAGATAAAACGACTTGAAATTGATCAATTGCATCAATTGAAATTGGTGAAATACCAGACTGTCCACCATTAGTTCCTGATCCAGATAAACCAAATACATCATTATTTACAGCACCATCTATATAAAAAGAGTTATATCTATTATTTTGACCTGCTAATGAAACTCCACCATCACCTGTCACTTTTGCTTGAGGTACAAACCTTAAAAAATCGGCAATATTTCTGCCAACAGTTGGTAAATTTGCCATTTTATCTCTTCCAATATTTGTTTCTGCCCCACCTTTACCTGTAGTTTTAGCAGGAGTTTTTGTTGCTACTACAACTTCAGCAAGATTACTTGCAGTCTCAAATATTTCGTATGTATCAGAAAATGTTTCTCCAAGAGAAAGGTAAATACCTTCTTTTACTAATTTTTTATAACCAACAAAAGATACACTGATCGTGTAAGGACCACCTGGGTTCATGTTGTTTATTTCAAAACTACCAAATTTGTTACTTAAGGTAGTGTATGTAGTTCCAGTTGGTACGTGAACTGCTGTTACAGAAGCACCTTGAGTAGTAACACCCTTTTCGTCTTTTACCGTTCCAGATAAACTACTAGTCGTAACCTGCGCCTTCATCATAAAAGGCATAGCAAAGATTGCTATTAAAATGGGAATGATTTTTTTTAAATGCATATTAGTTCTTGTTTTGTGTGGCAAAGAAACTGAAATTTTAGCTAAAAGCACGCATTTTTATTAACAAGTTGTTATGAAATTTATTTTCGTCACTTTTTCTTATTTTAATTTTTCTTTGCTAAACTTTTTTCGAAAAACGAAAACTCTTTTTCCTTTGATTGAATACTATTTAACTTTGCATATAAATTGTATGTAAAATGTTGAATACTATAGAAGAAGCTATTTTTGATATACAGGCTGGTAAAGTAATTATTGTAGTAGATGACGAAGATAGAGAAAATGAAGGAGATTTTATAACCGCAGCAAGGAATGTAACACCCGAAGTGATTAATTTTATGAGTACACATGGGCGTGGGCTTATTTGTGCTGCTATAACTGAGCAACGTTGTGCTGAGCTTGATTTACAACCCATGGTTAGCAACAATACCTCTTCTCATGAAACGGCTTTTACGGTTAGTATCGATTTATTGGGAGATGGCTGCACAACAGGTATTTCTGCACATGATCGTTCTAAAACTATTCTTGCTCTTATAAATTCCAATACAAAACCAGAAGACCTTGGTAGACCTGGACATATTTTTCCATTAAAAGCAAAAAACAGTGGCGTATTAAGAAGAGCTGGACATACCGAAGCTACAATAGATATTGCAAGGCTTGCAGGGTTTGAACCTGCAGGTGCTTTGGTAGAAATTATGAATGAAGATGGAAGTATGGCACGCCTGCCAGATTTGGAAATTATTGCTGAAAAATTTGATTTGAAAATAATTTCTATTAAAGATTTAATTGCTTATCGCTTATCGAAAGAAACATTGATAAAAGAAGAAAGCAGAATTAATATGCCTACCAAATATGGCAATTTTGAATTGATAGCTTTTACACAAATTAATACAGGTGATGTACACCTTGCCATAAAAAAAGGAGATTGGAAAAAAGATGAACCAGTTTTGGTAAGGGTGCATAGCAGTTGTATTACGGGAGATATATTAGGGTCACTTAGATGTGATTGTGGTGACCAACTTGCACAAGCATTAAAATTTATAGAAGCAGAAGGTAAAGGACTTGTGTTGTATATGAACCAAGAGGGCAGGGGCATTGGCCTTTTAAACAAACTAAAAGCGTATAAACTGCAAGAGCAAGGAAGAGATACTGTGGAAGCTAATTTAGAACTTGGTTTTGAGAGTGATCAAAGAGATTATGGGGTAGGTGCACAAATATTAAGAGCACTCGATATTACTAAAATAAAATTAATGAGCAATAACCCAAGAAAACGTGCAGGCCTTTCTGGTTACGGGTTAGAGATTGTAGATACTGTTGCTATTGAAATAAAACCAAACGAGTATAATGAAAAATATTTGTTTACAAAAAGAGATAAGCTAGGGCATGAGATATTGGAAGGGAAGTAGGCAGTTGGCAAAATGCAATTAACAATAAGCAAAGAGTAAGAAATAATTAGCAATAGACAATTTGCAAAAGATAAAGGGATCTCAAATGATAAAAAACTTTGAACCTTCAACTTTGAACTTGGAACTTTCCGCCATCAACTTTTAACTCCTTATAGCCTTTACAGGATCCATTTTAGCTGCTTGCCTTGCGGGAATTATGCCTGCAAGTATTCCAACGATGATGCAAATAATTACAGCCGCTATCATTAAAGGTACCGAAACAAAAAATACAAATTTAGTTGTAGCAGTTAAAATGAGGGTTACTATCCAAACCAAAAACAATCCTATCATTCCTCCAAGAATGCACATTATAGTAGCTTCTATCAAAAATTCTAATAAAATAGATGAACTTTTTGCACCAATAGCTTTCTTTAAACCAATGATAGATGTTCTTTCTTTTACGGTTACAAACATAATATTTGCAATGCCAAATAAGCCCACTACCAAACTAATTCCTCCTATAAAACCAAACACAACATTTAAAGTACCAAATACTCCAGAAATTGCTTTACTAAAAGCTTCTACACTGTTTAAAGAAAAATTATCTTCTTGCCTTGGTCCTAATCTTCTTATTTGTCGCATAATCCCTCTCAGTTCTTGATACAAAGCATCTGTACTTACCCCTTCTTTTCCATTTACAATTAAAATAGGATTCGCATTTTTTTCTTCAAACAATTGTTTACAATACATATAAGGCATCATTACACAATTATCATAATCCCAACCCACAAAGTTTTTACCTTCTTTTTTTAATACACCCACTACCGTCATCAGTTTACCTTTTACTTGTACTTGTTTGCCAGTAGCTCTTTCAGTAGAGCCAAATAATTTTTCAGCATTTTCAAAACCTATTAAACATACGTTGGTTCCATTGCTAAATTCAGCCGATGAAAAAAAACGGCCTGCTATAAATGTTAGGGGCTGTATGGATATTTGTGCTTCATTAATTCCATATATAGAAGCACTTTGTAAAACATCACTTTTATAAGAAATACTCGAACCTGTTTGCATTAAAAAAGTAACATCTTTAGTAAGCTCAGATCTTTCTTTTACCATATCCATTTCGTCAAATTTAGGTTCTGGTCTTGCCCTCATTTTCCACCAAGGCTTATCAGGGCCTCCACTATAATCCCATTTATCTATGTAAATGGTGTTATTACCAAGGCTCATAATTTCATTTTGTATGTTTTTTTCCAAACTATTTACAGTAGCCAATACACCTATTATACAAAAAATACCAAAAGCAACACCTACCAAACTTAATATGGTTCGGGTTTTATTTACCTTAAGTTCTTGTATGGTTAACTTTAATGAATTACTTAATATACTTAGCATTTTTGCCATCTGCCAAAGTTAGGTATAAAAAATGCGCAGCATTGCCCAATAAAATACTTAAAATACCGCTTATCAAAAAGTTTAAGGTTTTAGATTCAAAGTTGAAAACCTAAAACTTGAACTATGAACTTTGAACCTTCGTCCCGTATACCTACCTTTGCCCACCCAAAAAACAACCATGAAGTATATTTCAGAAATAAATAGAAGAAAAACATTTGCCATTATATCTCACCCAGATGCAGGAAAAACAACGCTTACAGAGAAATTTTTATTATTTGGAGGAGCTATACAAACTGCTGGTGCTGTAAAAAGTAATAAGATAAAAAAGCATGCTACCTCAGATTTTATGGAGATAGAAAGGCAACGTGGAATTTCTGTTGCAACCTCTGTAATGACTTTTGAATATGATGGGCATTTAATAAACTTACTAGATACACCTGGGCATAAAGATTTTGCTGAAGATACATTTCGAACCCTAACAGCGGTAGATAGTGTAGTATTGGTTATAGATAGTGTAAACGGTGTAGAGCCACAAACTAGAAGGTTGATGGAAGTAATTGCTATGCGTAAAACACCCGTAATTGTTTTTATAAATAAGATGGATAGGGATGGTAAAAACAGATTTGATTTATTGGAGGAAATAGAGCAAGAATTAAAAATACAATTGCACCCAATGACCGTGCCCATAAACAGTGGTAAAGAATTTAAAGGTGTGTATGATTTACATAAAAAAAGTTTAGTTTTATTTTCAGCAGGTACAAAAGCAAACGATGAAAACGTATTGGAAATTAACAATTTGCAAGATGAAATTTTAAACAAAAAAATAGGCACAAAAGATGCTGATACTTTAAGGGAAGATGTAGAGCTAATAGATGGTGTTTATGGAGAATTGAAAAGTGAAGATTATTTAAGCGGGAATATAGCACCTGTGTTTTTTGGAAGTGCTGTTAATAATTTTGGTGTAAAAGAAATGCTAGACACTTTTGTAAGAATAGCTCCTACACCAAGGCCCAGAGCCACCACCACAAGAGATGTGTTGCCAGAGGAGGAAAAATTTAGTGGCTTTATTTTTAAAATACATGCAAACTTAGACCCAAAGCATAGAGATAGAATTGCATTTTTAAGGGTTTGTAGTGGTAGGTTTGCTCGCCATACTTATTACAACCACGTACGCTTAGAAAAAGAAATGCGCTTTACAAATCCGTACAGTTTTCTTGCCCGCCAAAAGGATGTGATTGAAGAAGCCTATCCTGGTGATGTTGTTGGTTTATTTGATACCGGTAATTTTAAAATTGGTGATACACTTACCGAAGGAGAAAATTTTTATTTTAC
>JAYVID010000270.1:0-6273 GCA_043770525.1 Ferruginibacter sp. | reverse complement strand
CAAGTAAAGACTTTCACGCAAAGGCGCAGAGGAGCAGAGAACGCAAAGAAATTTCATGCAAAGAGTTTTTTCACTCAAAAATTTTTCACGCAAAAATGCTGAGGAGCAAAGAACGCAAATACTTTCAAGCAAATACTTTCACGTAAAGGTAGAGAGGAGCAAAGAACGCAAAAGAAAAAGTTAGTATTTCTAGTTTAACTCCTTAGCCTTCCTTAACTACTTTGCGTGAAAATAAATACCCCCGAAACAACTTCGAGGGCAATTAATAAAATCTTATTTGTCTTTGCTTTCCTTATCTACTTTGCGTGAAAAAAAACTTACTTCTTCGTAACCCTCACATCAATTCTTCTATTTTGTGCTTGTCCTTCTTTTGTATCGTTTGGAGCTATAGGAAATTTAGGTCCATAACCTTCAGTAGTTAATCTACTTTCAGCAACACCTAGTTTTACCAAAGCAGTTTTTGCAGTAGTAGCTCTCTCTGTAGACAATGTTACATTTTTTGCAGAGTCACCAGTGTTGTCTGTATAACCACCAAGCCTAAGTTCTACAGCAGGGTAGGCAGCCATCATAGCAGCTATATTTTTTACTTGTGTTTCTGATGATGGTTTTAAAGTATTTTTTCCACTTTCAAAATACAATCTATCCAAACTAAACCAAGTCTCTTTATCTACTGCTTTTGCATTGTCGTTAATAAAAGCATTCAACTTAGCTTCAGCAGAAGCTGCACCCACATTTATAGATGTTCCATTTGTAAATTTGATATCAGTATTTGCACCAAGATCAGCAACAAAATCACCCTCAGCATTCATAGTACCTTTCGTAGCTACAGTACCAGTTGCAGTTTCAGCAGCACCTTCTGTAGCTTTAGCATCTGCCAACAAATCAGCAGTTTCAGAAACATCAGCTTTAGGTGCATTCAAATTAATAGCAGCCTTATTTAAAATTTCAATAGTTTCCATTCTTCTACTTTGAATTTTACCAGCATGCAATTTTGCTAGAGTAGGAGCTATTACAAGCGAAACAATACTCATTAATTTTATTAAGATATTCATAGATGGTCCAGATGTATCCTTAAAAGGATCACCCACCGTATCACCTGTTACAGAAGCCTTGTGTGGTTCTGATTTTTTGTAATACATTTCACCATTTATTTCTACACCTTTCTCAAAACTTTTTTTAGCATTATCCCATGCACCACCTGCATTGTTTTGAAATATTCCCATAAGCACACCACATACTGTAGCACCTGCAAGGAAACCACCCAACACTTCTGGGCCAAAAACAAAACCAATAATAATAGGAGATAAAATAGCAATAGCACCAGGCAGCATCATTTTCTTTAAAGATGCTTCGGTAGATATAGCCACACATTTATCATATTCAGGCTTGCCTGTACCTTCCATAATACCAGGAATAGTACGGAATTGGCGACGTACTTCTTCTACCATTGCCATTGCAGCTTCACCTACGGCTTTTATAGCCAATGATGAAAATATAAACGGAATCATTCCACCCACAAATAAACCTGCTAATACATCTGCATGATAAATATCTATACCATCTATTTTAGCAATACCAACAAAAGCAGCAAATAAAGCCAATGCAGTAAGTGCAGCAGAAGCTATAGCAAAACCTTTACCAGACGCAGCAGTAGTATTACCCACAGCATCTAGTATATCCGTTTTTTCTCTTACATCAGCAGGCAATTCACTCATTTCTGCAATACCACCCGCATTATCAGCAATGGGGCCAAACGCATCTATAGCCAATTGCATAGCCGTTGTAGCCATCATACCCGCAGCTGCAATAGCCACACCATATAAACCTGCAAAATAATAAGAACCATAAATACCAGCAGCCAATACCAATATAGGAAGCAACGTACTTTCCATACCTACTGCCAAGCCACCAATTATATTTGTAGCATGCCCAGTTGCACTTTGGCGAATAATACTCATTACCGGACGCTTACCCATTGCTGTGTAATACTCAGTAATGATACTCATTAATGCACCCACTACAAGGCCTACCATAATAGCACCAAAAACTTTGTTAGGTGTAAATGTAAAACCACGCAATACCATTGTTTCAGGCATTAAAAATTGTACCAAAGCATAACAACCAATTGCTGTCAATACCATCGAACCCCAGTTACCCATGTTCAATGCATTTTGTACTTTATGTGTGCTCAAACCTGCGCTATCACTAATGCGTACGAAAAATGTACCAATAATAGACAATATAATTCCCATTGCAGCTATAAGCATTGGCAATAAAATAGGCGCAAATCCATTAAAGCTATCTGCACCGCTACTAATTGTTTCTCTACCCAATACCATTGTAGCCAATACTGTAGCCACGTAAGAGCCAAATAAATCGGCACCCATTCCTGCTACGTCACCCACATTATCACCTACGTTATCAGCAATGGTTGCAGGGTTACGAGGATCATCTTCAGGAATACCAGCTTCTACTTTACCCACAAGGTCAGCACCCACATCGGCCGCTTTTGTATAAATACCACCACCCACACGAGCAAACAATGCAATAGACTCAGCGCCTAAAGAAAAGCCCGTTAATATTTCTATGGTACGCTCCATTTCTATACTATCTACTGTAGCGTTACCAGCAAAAACCATTTTTAAAATAATGTACAATCCACCCAAGCCAAGCACCGCAAGGCCTGCAACACCCATACCCATTACGCTACCACCGGTAAACGAAACAGACAATGCCTTGCTCAAACTTGTACGAGCTGCTTGTGCTGTACGTACGTTAGCTTTAGTAGCTATTTTCATACCTACAAACCCTGCCAATGCACTAAAAAATGCACCAAGAATAAATGCAATAGCAATACTCCAATGGCTACCTTCATTACTAGCACCCATTACTCCTAAAAGCAATGCTGCCACTACTACGAAGTAACCTAAAATTTTGTACTCAGCCTTCAAAAACGCCATTGCGCCTTCAGCTATATAGTTACTTATTTCTTTCATGCGATCGTTGCCCGCATCTTGCTTAGATACCCAAGCGTACTTTACGAAAGTGTACAACAAGCCCACAATGCCCATTGCAGGTACTACGTAAATTAAATTTTCCATCATATAAATTGTATTTTTTTGGTGCGCAAAAATAGGGAAAAGAGGGCAGAAATTAGATTTTAGACGTTAGATATTGGATTTTAGATTTATTGATTGCTGATTTTTGATTGGAAATGCAGTTTGCATGACTTCAAATTTTGTAATAGACTTCAAAGTATTAGGGACTAAAGTCCCCCCTCGGGGGATTTAGGGGGCTTTGGGGCTTTCTTCTTCATCACTTTACTCAACATTTGTCAGGGCTCGTCCTTAGTACTCCTCGTTGGTCGTTCCTCCCTTCTGTGGGGTACTACTTCCCATCCCTCAGCCTTTCGGCAAGGGAATATTTTTTCAGCTTTTATAGAAGCGGAGAAGATTGAGAAGATTTTAGCGAACGTATCGTAGGGAAACGATACTAGGCGGTGGAATTATTTTTATAGGGTGTGGTATTTATTCTTTTTTACCTAAAAAGTAAAAAGTGTAGATTTAATCCTTTGCCATTGCAGGTTTTATTACATCAATCATTCTAATAGTTTCTAATAAAATTTCACTGTCAGCTAACGGTAAATAAATATTATTTGATATATCTATCAACCAAGGCTCTTAATAACAATGATCAAGCTAATTTTTAGACACTTTTCTTAGGTCTTGTCCCTGCAAAATGGTGGGGTGTTACACTTTTTTTCAATAAACAAATGGAGATGAAAATAAAACAAGAAAATCTACTTTTAAGAGAATAACATATACTATACACTCAATAACCAATAAAATAGTTTACCAACATATTGATGCGAGAATAAAGTTAAAGTTTGTTATCTTAAGTTCCGAAAAATTTTATATTTTCTTCCTACATTTTTACAATTCTTTTTGTAACTACATTTTTATCCTTACCATATATTTTTAAGTAATAAATGCCAATTGGTATGGATGCAATATTTATTTTATTAGAAAGAATATTTATCTCCATCACTATTTGTGCTTGCGTATTTAATACATTTATTTTGGCTACAGTTTTATAATCTTTTATAAAGATATAGTCGTTAGTAGGATTAGGGTATAATTGTAAGGCTCTATCATTTACGCTAATAGAAGTTATTTCAGAATATAATGTAGTAAAATTTTCTTTTAATTTTATCCTATAATAAATTTTGTGCGTGCTAGTTGTAGGAGTGTAGTTATATGTGTATGTGCCTTGCATATTACTATTTATTGTTGTTAAAAGTTTAAATTCAGTACCGTCTGTACTAAATTGTATTTCGTACAATGCTTGTACACTTTCATCTGCTACTTTAAATTTTATGTAATGCTTTTCTTGTAGTTTGTATGCTTCTATTTTTACAAAATGTAAAGCTAGTACCCCAGTACAAGCACCGTTAGTAAGTGAAGCTGTATATGTATTGCTGGCACCTATGCTGTAGTGTGTGCTTTGTTCAATTTCATTTACTACTAGCTCGTTAGGCTCTGCAATAAAATCATCAAATGCCTCAATGGTATCTTGCACATTATTTACAGCACTAGGTATGATATTAAAAGGCGGCATGTAAAAATGATCTGCTCCATTGCCAGCAGTGCCTGTAAGAAAATGTTTTATGGCTATTGGGTAATTATTGTTGGCAGTATTTCTACCTACTGTAAAAAAATTTTTATTGCAAGTTGTTTCGTTAAAAGTATTTGTTAGATTAATTATGCTTGCGGAAGAAGTAGGATAACTATTTATAAAATTATGCGTAAAAGTTACATTAGTTTGGCTTGCTACATTATTAAATAATGGGGCAATATTGCTAATAGAATTTATTACAGTAATATTACCAGTAACATTAGCAAGCCCTACATTTGTAGTAGATCCATTTGCAATTAAAAAAGGTTTATTGGCATCAAAATCTACAAATAAGTTATTAAAACTTACACCCCCAAACGCAGCAGATAATGGTGGGTAATAGCTTGTAGTTTCTAACCATATAGGAGGGTATATTGGAATCCCTCCGGTAGATAAGGCAGTAGTGCTTGCAACATCTTTAAAAATACAATCGTTAAAAGTCATGGTAAATCCATTGGCTGGTTTTCTGGATCTTAATGCACCCCAGTTACTTTCTTCTACAAAACATCTATTAAAAACTACTGTTCCAGTAGGATAGTTGGAAGAGTCTGCGGTAGCATAAATTTCGCTTTCGGCATTGGTACCATTTGGTACATCAGATGAATAGTTATGTTGTAAATAACAATCGTTAAAAACAATACTCATAGGTACAGAGCTTGCCTCTAAATTTTGTACAGAAATCGAAATGCCCGATCCGTTATTGCCAGTAAAACTACATTTTCTAAATTCAATATTTTGTAAAACATCTGCTGGTCTGTCAGGTTCTAAATCTACACCTGCTTCGGGTAGCTCGCCAATAGTATTTTTAAACCAGCAGTGCTCTACTAGCAAATTTTTTGCAGATATTATAGATATACCTTGCCTACGACCATTGTTACATATAATATTTCTGAGTATAATATTTTCGCTATACTCTCTACCTGGTATAACCGAAAAAGAACCAATAAATATACCATCGGCACCGGAGTCTTCTATACGCAAGTTAGATACTTGTACATTTACACACTCCACAATGGCAAGGGTATGCCTGTATGAGGTATCAGTAACTGGATATTCCAATTTTCGCATTTTCAACAAAGTATTGTTTCCCAATATTTTTACTCCATTACATTGTTTAAATTGCATAAGGCAATCACTTACCGTATATCCTGTTCTTGCCAATAGCTGTACCCCAGGTTCAAAAATTATTGTTTTGTTATTTAGGTTAAAAAAAATAACCGGATCTACATTATATTCGCCATTACCTATAAAGTCTATTATGGTAGTATCTGCAGGGTCTTGTATAGAGTTTTGGTAAGCAACTGTAGCATTTGTTGCATTATAGCCAAAACTTGAGGATAGCACCTTGCTTGCATGTGTGATATTGGTATAAATAATACAAATTGTAAAAAAGGCAAATTTTACAACGTCTTTTCTAAAACTAATTTTACCTATATCTAGTTTAATTTTTTGCATACATTATAATTTACATTGAATTATATGTAAATTAATAAAATATTTTTATATACGGCTCATAAATAACCACTTAGAACTTTTTTATTTTTTTTATCTTCAAATTGGTGTGATTTTAGTTTCTAATACAAGCATTTTATATTTTAC
>JAYVID010000269.1:0-3656 GCA_043770525.1 Ferruginibacter sp. | reverse complement strand
TTTCAAAATATTCATCTAAAGTTGGTTTTTCTATAAATGCAATCTTTTCCATTGTTTTTTCTACAACTGCAGTTATATCTAAAAAACCTATTCTATTTTTTAGAAATGCCCATACGGCTATTTCATTGGCTGCATTTAGTACACAGGGTTTATTACCCCCCACTTTAAGTGCTTCTATAGCCAAACCAAGGTTTCTAAAAGTTTTATAATCTGGATCTTCAAAAGTAAGGCTTGGGTATTTTCTAAAGTTAAACCTTGGAAAATCATTTTTCATACGCTCAGGAAAACCAAGGGCATACTGTATAGGAAGCTTCATATCAGGTAAACCCATTTGTGCTTTCATACTTCCATCTTCAAATTGAACCATGCTATGTATTATACTTTGTGGATGTACTACCACTTCTATTTGATCTGGTTTTAGGTTAAACAACCACTTAGCCTCAATCATTTCAAGCCCTTTGTTCATAAGGGTTGCAGAGTCTATGGAAATTTTTGCACCCATGTTCCAATTTGGATGTTGTAGTGCATGGTCACGCTTTACATTTACCAAAAAATTGGGTTTTTTACCTAAAAATGGCCCACCACTTGCTGTAAGTATTATCTTTTCTATAGGATTACGAGCTTCTCCCACCAAGCACTGAAAAATAGCAGAATGCTCACTATCTACCGGTATAATGGGCGAACGGTATTGCATAGCTTCTTGCATTACAAATTCACCAGCCACTACTAAAGTTTCTTTATTAGCCAATGCTATTACTTTGCCCTTTTTTACACCTTTTAAAGTAGGTTTTAATCCTGCAAACCCCACAATGGCAGTTAACATTACATCGTAGGTATCAAAATCTGCTACTTCTTCTAGTGCTGCTTCTCCAGCAAATACTTTAATATCCGTATTGGCTAATGCTTCTTTTACAAGCGTAAACTTTGTCTCGTCTCCTATCACTACTGCATTGGGTGTAAACTCTAAAGCTTGCTTTATCAATAATTCATGATTAGTTTGTGCTGTCAATATTTCAGCCTCTAATACATCTGTATGTGTACGTATTACATCTAGAGCTTGTGTACCGATAGAACCTGTAGAACCAAAAATGGCTATGCGTTTTTTTTGTGTCATTAATAATGATTTGCTTTTTTGTACATTGTTAAATGCACTCCATTGCAGTTTATAATCAACTAAGTTAGTTTTTTAATATTACATTTTCCAAAATCTTGATTTAAAGGACCTAAAACCTAACTTTTCAATACTTTAATTGCATCTGCAATCTTCCTATCGTTACTCAATTTAGGCACTTTGTTTTGTCCACCAAGTTTACCAATACTTTTCATATACTGTTTAAATCCATTTTGAGGTACTAATGTAATTTTCAATTCCTGTAAAATATTTCCTTTTATTAAATCATCGTAATACACATTTTTTGTACGCATTACATCGTCTAACTTTTTTGAAAAAGTAGTCATATCTTCTGGTGTATTTTCAAACTCAATAAACCATTCATGATAGCTTTTACCTTCATCGCTAGATACATAAGGCGCTACCGTAAATTCATTGATACGAATATTTTCTTCTGCTAATGTTTGTAAAATAGCTGCTTCTACTTCTTCTACAATTACATGTTCGCCAAAGGCAGAAATGTAATGTTTTGTTCTACCACTTACCACAATCCTATATGGATTTGTAGATACAAATTTTACTGTATCCCCAATATTATAAGCCCACAAACCTGCATTACTGCTAATTATAAGAGCATAATTCTCTCCTACTACTACATCTTTTAATGTTAATCTTGGTGGGTTTTCTTTTGCTAATTCATCTACAGGCACAAACTCAAAAAAGATTCCACTATTGGTATTTAATAACATTCCTTTTTCTTTCAATGAATCTTGAAAAGCAAAAAAACCTTCACTTGCAGGAAACAATTCAATGGTATCTATTTCTCTACCTATGCTTTCCATCAATTTTGCTTTGTAAGGCTCATAATTTACACCACCTTGTACCATCACACTAAAATTTGGAAACAACTCCCCTATTTTCTTTCCCGATTTTTCTTGCAATTTGTCAAAATACATTTGCACCCATGGTGGTATACCACTTATAAGTGTCATGTTTTCATTAATCGTTTCTGCTACAATTTTTTCTAACTTTTCTTCCCACTCTTCAATACAATTGGTTTCAAAAGAGGGTAATTGGTTTGCTCTTAAATATTTTGGTATATGGTGGTTCACAATTCCACTCAAACGACCTGTTGGTATGCCTCCTACTCTTTCAAGTTCTGGCGAACCGCTTAAAAATATTACCCTTCCATCTGCAAATTTCACATTTCCACTTTCTACCATGTAGCACAGAAGTGCGTTTCTTGCACCATTTATATGATTTGATATAGAATCTTTGGTAATGGGAATGTATTTTACCCCACTGGTTGTACCGCTTGTTTTTGCAAAATAAATGGGTTGCCCTTTCCACAATACATTGTGTTTTCCTTCTTTTATTTTTTCTATATAGGGTTTAAGTGCTTCGTAATCTCTTATGGGTACTTGCTTACAGTAATCTTCGTGGGTTTTTATTTCAGCAAAATTGTGATCTACACCATAAACAGTTTTTGTAGCCGTTTTTATAAGCAAAGAAAATATTTGGTCTTGATCAGCCACGGCATTTGCCATATTTTTTTTTATCTGCTTATATATGTAAGTGGCAAAAGGTTTTGCCAATAATGATTTTAATGTCATGCGTGCAATTTGCTAATTATATTTTTACTGTAAGTGCCATTTATAAAAATTATAATTTTATTACCATTAAGTTTTTTCTTTTTTTTGAAAATGAAAAGGCTAGCTAAAAACGCTTCGCAAACCTTCAACTTTGAACCTTCAACTCACTTACAATCTCCACAAGGCCAATCCTTATCTAAATCTATACAAGTTACTACTGTAACATCGTTTTCATGTGGTGCAAATACAATACGTACATGCTGCCCATCATGCGTAACACCTTCAAGAGGGTATGTAATTCCTTTTTCTGATGCTTGTTCTTTATTGAAATTTATCTCTCCATTTTGCAAAATTTCTTTCACTTCGCTCTCATCTATATGCCTACACTCCATTCTACATTTTGCATGACGACTATAACTTATTGTTTTATTACTTCCCCTGAGTTGTGTATAAGCATTAGTGGCACTTTCTACCGTTACACGGTCTTTTATGCTTGTATGCTTACCCCTTTGGTTTTTCTTTATAAAAAAAAGAAACAGTGCAGCCAGTATTAATATAAGGTATGATAATTGTTGTTTTTTCACCAGTGCAAGGTAATACAAAAGTATAGGGTTACCAAAGAAAAAAGAAGTGAAAAAAGGCTCGGTTAGAAAATTAAACTATTTTTAAAAAATAAACTAAAAATAAATTTTTATATTTTTTTATAAAAATAAAAAGAAATAAATTATTATTTAAAGTATCGTATTTACTGATATTCATAAGAATTAATAAAAAAATTAAAATTTATAATCAGCCAAAATGTATAATAATTAGTATATTTTGGCTGATTATAGAATTATACATAAACAAACAAATCTTTTAAAACAAGTTTATTTTGCACCATTTCTTTGGCATAAAAATTATTAGCTGTTCCTCTTGTAGTTATCATTGTTAAAAATATGTTTTTATTTTTG
>JAYVID010000268.1:0-24581 GCA_043770525.1 Ferruginibacter sp. | reverse complement strand
TACTTTGTTGGGTACAAATATTGTTTATACCATTGGCGGCGGTGCTACAGCAGCTGGTATTATAGGCTTACCCGCAGGTATGATAGGTACACTAAGCGGAACAACATATACGATTAGCGGTACGCCATCTGTATCAGGAAGTTTTCCATATACTGTTACTACTACAGGTAATGGATGTACGATAGCTACTGCTACTGGTACGATAACTGTCAGCCCAATCCATACTATTTCATTAACGAGTGGTTCTACTATACCATCACTTTGTATAAATACTTTGTTGGGTACAAATATTGTTTATACCATTGGGGGCGGTGCTACTGCAGCTGGTGTAACTGGGTTACCTGCAGGTATGATAGGTACGCTAAGCGGCACAACATATACGATTAGTGGTACGCCGACTGTATCGGGAAGTTTTGCTTATACAATTACAACTACGGGTAATGCCTGTATTGCTGCTACTGCTTCGGGTTCTGTAAATGTTCAATCTGCATTACCGGCTAGTGTAAACATTGCAGGTACCACTACAATTTGCTCTGGTACAAGTGTAACATTTACAGCTACGCCTACCAATGGCGGCACGCCAAGTTACCAATGGTATGTAGGTGCTACACCTGTAGGTACAAATAGTGCTACTTATACTTCTGCTGCATTAGCTAATGGTAATGTAGTAACTGTGCAAATGACATCTACCGCTACATGTGCCATACCTGTACCTGCAATTTCTAATGCGCTTACAATGAACGTAACTTCTGTAACTGGGGCATTAAATGGCACTTATGCTATACCTTCAATTTGTTTTCCTACTGTTGCTAGTGCAGCTGCCTATTTAAATACAAATGGAATTAGCGGTGCTGTTACTTTTAATGTAGCAGCAGGCCATATAGAAACTGCACCAGTTGGTGGTATCAGTTTAACTGCTACAGGTGTAGCAGGTAGCCCAATAATATTTAAGAAAAGTGGTGTTGGGGCAAACCCAACAATCACTGCATTTACACCGCAAGCGGTTGGTGTATTAACAGATGCTGTTTTTAAAATAATTGGTGGAGATTACATTACCATAGATGGGTTTACATTGCAAGAAAATGCAGGTAATACTGTAGTTGCAACTGCTGCTACTAATACAATGACAGAATTTGGTATTGGATTATTATATGCAAGTGTTACGAATGGGGCTCAAAATAATACCTTTCAAAATAATACTATTTCACTAAATAGAACTTATCCGAATAGTTTTGGTATTTATAGTAACACAAGGCACAGTTCAACTTCTGTGACGGTTTCCGCAGAGGTAACTTCAGCAACTGGTGCAAATAGTTTTAATAAGATTTATACCAACACAATAAGCAACGTAAACTTCGGTATAGTATTTATAGGTGCAGGTACCACAATTGCTGCTATTGATAATGGAAATGACATTGGGGGATCATCTTTAGCTACGGGAAATACTATTACCAATTGGGGTGGTCTTGCACAAAATTCTTCTTTTGTTTCATTAACAGGTAGTAACTATTGTATTTTTAGTAACCAACAAATTAATGACAATATTTCTTTCAATACTATTACAAGTGCTGCTATGACAAGCCTAGTAACCGAAGGAGGAATATTAAAAAACTACAGTGTAGCACAACCAGTAGGTACTATCACAACATCTATAAATAATAATACTGTTACTATTACCAACAACCCTAGTGCAGCAACTACTGGTAATATCATAGCAATAAATAACCAAGGTTTAACTCCTTTGTTAAGTACTGCTACTGTAAACATGAATAATAATACAGTCCAAAACTGTATTTTAGGAGGGGCTACAAGTACTTCAAATGGCCTAACTTGTATCACAAATTTTTCATTGCCTGGTACATTATCATTGAGTAATAATAATGTTATTAATAATGCAATCACCGCTACATCTGCTACATCTGGTACAATAGCAGGTATTACCAACTCTGGTGCTTGTGGTACATTGAATATAAATTCAAATATTGTCAGGAATTTAGCATCAACATCAACATCTGGTCAAGTACAAGGTATAATAAACTCAGGTGCTGTTGTTACTACAATAAACATGAATAGCAATCAACTAGGTAATGCTATTGGTGGTTTTTATACTGGTTCAGCTGTTAGTTCTGGTACCTTGTTTGGTATAAGCACATCTGCTGGTGCCGCTACTTGTGCTTTATCTATCACGGGGAATGATATAAGAGGAATTACCTACAGCAATGCTACGGTTTCTACTGCTGCTAATACCTACATTATTAACTCCGGAGCAACACTTTCTCAAAATATCAGTAATAATACATTTACTAATTTAACAATATTTTCTACTGGAACGACTACTTTTATTAGTAATAGTGTGAATGCTCCAGCCACAGGTTTTAAAACCATAAATGGTAATAATATAGTAATTGCATTTAATAGAACAGGCACAACTGGTACAGTTGCATTGTATACCGATGGTGGTTCTTCCGTTTGTACAGCTGGGGTTCAAAATAATAATAATAATTTTTCTAATATTACATTAGCAGGTACTACTTCTATTACTGGTTGGTTTAATAATGATGGAACAGGTGCTACTCCTACTAAAACTATAACAGGAAATATTTTTAACAACTGGACAGTTGGAACTGGAGCTATCACTTGTTTACAATCAAATTTCGGTAATCCTGCTTCTTTCTCTGGAAATATTATTACTAATATTACTGGGCAAAGCAATATTACGGGTATAAATTTAGGAAGTAGTGGTACTATTGCAGCATTAAATATTTCTAATAACACAGTTACAGGGCTAAATTCTACAGGAGCTACTGGTGGTGCTGTTACTGGTATTAATAGTGCAGCTCCTTCAACAGCCATTACAAATATTAATGGCAATACAATCAATACCTTAGCTTCCACAAGCACAACTGCAACAGTTGCAGGTATCTTTACTGCAGCCTCTACAAATATTTTCAACAACAAAATCAATACCATATCTTGTTTAGGTACAACTTCAGGCGTTTCAAACGGTATTATGTTTACGGCTGGTACTGTTGCTAATATCTATAAAAATAAAATTTACGATTTATCTACAACAGGTGCATTTACTGCAACTCCTGGAGCTGTAAATGGAATTGTACTATCAGGTGCAGTTGCAAGTGTAACAGCTAATGTGTACAATAATTACATTGGAGATTTAAAGGCAAGTACTGCTACATCTCCTGATGCAATAAGAGGAATTTCTGTTACAGCAACAGGTGTAACAAGTACATATCGTTTATACAATAACACAGTATATTTAAATGCAACAAGTGCTACAACACTAAGCTCTACTGGTGTGTTTCATGCTGCTAGTGGCACAGCTACAACAGCAACATTGGATTTAAGAAATAATATCATTATTAATCTAAGTTCAGCTTCAGGTACAGGTATTGCATCTGCACTTAAGAGAAGTGTTGCTGCTACCTTAGGTAACTTTGCCACTACTAGTAACAACAACTTATTATTTGCTGGCGTACCAAGTGCTACAAGAGCTATTCTTGCAGATGCTGCTACTTTATATCCTGCATTTACAGGTGCTGGTTCTTACCAAGCTTTAGTAACGCCAAGAGAAACAAGTTCTTTTACAGGAGAATCTACTTTTGATTATACAGTTACATCTGGAGCAACACAATTTTTCCAGAGCCTTACACCAAGTGCTGCAACTTATTTGCATATCCTTGCAGGTATTACCACTCAAGTTGAAAGTGGTGCTGCAACTATTTCTACACCTGCCATAACTGATGATTTCGATGCTGATGTAAGAAATGTCACAACTCCTGATGTGGGTGCAGATGAATTTGTAGGAGTAAAACCAACACCTACAGTTACATTTACATCTATTGCTCCAAATACACAGCAATGTGCTGCTACTCCAAGAGTAGTTACGGTAAGTGCAACAACTGTTGCAGGTACGATAACTGGTGTTGTACTTAATTATAGTTATAATGCTGTAGCACAAACGCCAATTACAATGACAAACCCAAGTGGTACTACTTGGACAGGTACAATACTTGCACCTACAGCACCTACTAACGCTACCGTAACTTGGAGTGTAACAGCCACTAATAGCATTCCGCTTACAGGTTCTTATACTGGTACTGCATATAATGATGTTCCATTATTTGGTGCTACTGCTACTGCAACTGCACTGCCAACTACAATTTGTGCAGGTCTTAATACAGTTTTAACGGCTTCATTAACAAATATAAGTAGTTCACAAATTGGAGCAGGTGCTACTTCTAACATTACTACTACAGCAGTTGGTGCTTTTTATGGCTCATATTGGGGTAATGGGCATGCTCAAATAATATATACTGCTGCTGAACTTAGTGCCGCAGGTTTTACAGCAGGTAATTTTACATCTTTAGGTGTAAACATCTCTGCATTAGGTACTCCAGCAAGTTTAACAAACTATACAATAAAGATTGGTGCAACTGCTGCTACAACGATAACAACTTTTCAAGCACCTGTATTTACCACAGTATTTACTGCGGCAAGTTATACTCCTATTGTAGGTTTAAATACACATACTTTTTCTACTCCGTTTACTTGGAATGGAACTTCAAATATTATAGTAGATTATTGTTTTGCTAATAGTGTTACAGGAACCTCAAGTGCTGTAAACACCTACAGTGTAGTAGCTAGCAGTTTTGTAAATTACAATGCTGATGGTGCTGGAGGTGCTGGTGCATGTACTACAACTACAGTATCAAATACATCTTCAAATAGACCAAATTTAATTTTCACTGGTAACAAAGCTCCTGCAATAACTAACCTTGTATGGAACGACGCTGTCCCAACAAATGTGGGCATCTTAAATCCATTAACTTATGCACCGCCTACTAGTACAAGCTTTACAGCAACTATTACTGCTGCAGGTTGCCCAATAAATACAAACGCAGTAGCAGTTACCGTAAACCCATTACCAGCTTTACCAACAAATACTAGTACTACACCTCAATGTGGTTCATTAACATTTTCAATATCTACGGCAGTAGCTTCACCAATTTATAAATGGTACACCGTAGCTACAGGAGGCTCTCCAATTGCAGGAGCTACTTCTTCAACTTATGTTTTAGCTTCACCTATTGCAGGTTTGAACACTCTTTGGGCTACTGTTACAAATAGCAATGGTTGCGAAAGCCCTCGTTTCAAAATAGATATTACAAGCACCAATGCACCTATTCTTACAGCATCGGCTGCACAAGTAGTTTGTAATAATACAATAGCTAATGTAAATATTACATCTCTTAATACAGATTATACAACGTACACTTGGTCAATATCACCTGCTACAAGTTTATACAGCGATGCTGCTGCATCTATTGCATACGCAAATGGCACAGATGTTTACATTAAAACAACTTCCCCAGGTTTATATACTTTAACAGCTAATGCAACAAATAGTGGAACAGGTTGTACAGCAGTTATTATAAATACTACTGTATTTGTTCAACCTGTAGTTACTGGCTATACAGCACCTACATCTACTTATTGCTTAACTGGAACACCTACATTAAGTGCTACACCTGCTAGCGGTTATGCAGCAGGTACTTTGCAATGGCAAAGTAGTACAACTGCACTAGCTGGACCTTACACAGATATAATTGGTGCTACAAGTGCTACTTATACACCTGCAGCAGCTTTAACGACTACAACTTATTATCAATTAATTGTAAAAGATGGTTCTGGTGCAGCATGTGGCACAGCACCTCAGTTTACAGTTACCATAAATAATCCTTCTGTAACATCTTTAGGAGATGTTACAAGATGTGGAACTGGAACTGTACCTTTAGCTGTAACAGCTAGTGCAGGTGCTACAGTAAATTGGTATGCTAATTCTATAGGTGGAGTTTCTTTAGGTACAGGTGCTACTTTTACAACACCTAGTATTAGTATTACAACACCTTATTATGTTAGTTCAAGTTTTGTAGGTAGTGCTATTAATTCCTCTATTGGAGCCGCCACTACATTAACTGGTGCTACAACTCAGCCCACAGCATTTTGTAATCGTTGGACTTCTTACCGCCACCAATATATTTATACTGCTGCTGAATTAATTGCTGCTGGGTATAGTGCAGGTAATATACAATCAATGGCTTATAACATCACCACTTTAGGAGATGCGGCAACCAATAATAACTTTACTGTAAAAATTGGCAATACTGCACTTTCTGTATATACCGTTTTTGTAAATGCTGGTTTAACTACTGTTTATGGACCATCTACATACACACATACAGCATCTGGTGTACAAACTATAACTTTTGCCACTCCTTATGTATGGGATGGTGTTTCTAATATTATAGTTGATGTTACAATGGATGGAGTAAATAATATTAATAATTCTATAACATATTTTACAGCTACTGGTTCAGCAATGGGAGGCTACAGTACAAATGGTGGTACAACTGCTACAACTACCACTAGTAGATTAAATACAACATTTACTATTCAAAGTATCTGTGCAAGCAGCCCACGTACATTAGTTACAGCTACTGTAACAACTGCACCTGCATTTGCAATATCTAACCCTGCACCTGCTACACTTGCAGTTTGTAATGGTGCTATTACACAATTTGATGCTACTTACACAGCAACAGATTACAGTACCGTTACTTGGACTACCACAAATGGTACTTTATATACAGATGCTGCTGCTACCTCTACTTATACTGCTGGTTCAAATGCCATTACAGTTTATTTGGTAGCTACAACTCCTGGTTCTGCTATTGTTACAGCTAATGCTGGTAACGGTGGTGGTCTATCATGTTCTGCAATAAGTACTAAAACATTAACCGTACTACCTGCATCTTTAATAGCAACTGCATCGCCTGCTGCAATATGTGTAACTGGTACTACTACATTAAGTTTAGCACCTAGTACAGCTGCTAGCTATACTGGAGCTACTATACAATGGCAAAGCTCACCAGATGGTAGTACTGCTTGGGTAAATATAGCAGGTGCAAATGCACTTACCTATGTTACACCAACTATTTCAACAACTAGCTATTTTAGAGCTACAATTCTTAATACTGCTGCTGTGGTTTGTGCAAATACAAGTAATGTATTAACGATTAATGTGAATAACCCATTAATAACTGCTACAACGCCTGGTACAAGATGTGGTGTGGGTACTGTGTTATTAGATGCTACTGCAACTGGAGCTACAAATTATAATTGGTATGCAGCACCTACAGGAGGAACTCCATTACAAACTGCGACAACCTCTAGCTTTACAACTCCTAGTATAACAGCAACTACAAATTACTATGTTAGTGCAAGTGTAGGAATACCTTTAAATGCAGTAGTGGGGGCAGGAGCTTTAACTGCTTCTAGTGGTGGTTTATCTCCCTATTATCATGGTTGGGGAGGTGTAAAATCACAATTTATAATATTGGCTTCAGAATTAAATGTAGCAGGGCTTACTCCTGGTAATATTTCTGCTTTAACATTCGAAATTACAACCTTAGGAACTGCAACTTTTAATAATTTTTCTATAAATGTTGGTAATACAAATCAGACTGTAGCAACTGTTACAAATATTGGAGGCACTTCACAAGTTTATTCAAATGCGGCACAGACACTAACATTAGGTTTAAATACTTATTCTTTTTCTACCCCATATTATTGGGATGGTGTAAGTAATATTGTAGTACAAACTTGCTATAGTAATGTAAATACTGGTGGTACTTCATCAACCGTTAAATATGATAATCCAGGATTTACCTCTGCAACTTATACTTATGCAGATAATCAAACGGCAGCGGCTATATTATTAACTTCTACTGGTAGTACAGGTGGTTCTGGTGGTAGTCTTGCAGTATCTGGCCGTCCAAGAATGACCTTATTACAAACCCCTTGCGAAAGCCCACGGATTCCAGTTACAGCAACAGTTACTCCTGCTCCTGCTATTACAGCCCCAGCAAATATTGCAATATGTTCTGGCAATAGTACAAATCTTACTGTAACAAGTGGTAATGCTGGCTACACCTATGGTTGGTCACCTGCTACTGGTTTATCTGCTTCAACTGGTGCAACAGTTTCCGCAAATCCAACTACTACTCAAACATATACAATTACAGCTACAGATGCTAGTTCTGGTCCTAGTGCAGGTTGTGTTACAACTGGTACAGTTACTGTATCAGTAAATCCTTCACCTACAGCAGTTACAGTTACTCCTGCTTCTGCTACTATTTGTGAAAATAGTATTCAAGCATTAACAGTTAGTGGAGGGTTGGTAAATAATGTTTCAATTTTATCTGAGAATTTCGATGCAAATGCACCTACATGGACTATTACCAATGCAGGAACCTCTCCAGCAATTTCTAACTTTGCTTACCAAACAGCACCTTTAACGGATGCTGCTGGGGCTGCTACATTTAGCAATTTCTCTACGGTACAAGGAGGTAAATTTGCTTATGCAAATTCTGATGCTGGAGGAAGTGGAACTACAACCAATACCGTTTTAACTTCACCTAATTTCAGCACAGTAGGTTTTACTGCTGCTAACGTTAATTTTGAGCAAGCGTTCAGATTATATTCTGGGGATGTTACAGTTAAACTTCAATATACTATAGATGGCACAACTTGGGTAGATTTAGTTAATTACCTTGGGACATCTATAGGAAATACTACAAATAATGCACAAACAACAGCTAACACAACAGTGGCTTTACCAGCAGGTGCTTTAAACCAACCTACAGTAAAAATTAGATATAATTATGTTTCAGTATGGGGGTTCTATTGGATAATTGATAATATTCAAATATCTGGCACTGCTACAGGTAATACCACTTGGAGTCCTGCTACAGGCCTTTACACCAACCCTGCTGCTACAACTGCATATACTGCAGGTGCAAATGCAACTACAGTGTATGTAAAAACCTCAACATCACAATTATATACAGCTACAGTTACTTCTGCTACAGGCTGCCCTGCAAGTGGTACAAGCAATATCACCATCACCCCACAACCAACAGCTACAATAGCTTACCCAGGCACTCCATTCTGTGCAGGTGGTACAGCTACAGTAACTACACTTGGTGTAGGTAATACTGGTGGTACTTATACTTCAACACCTGTTGGTTTGGTAATAAATGCAAGTACTGGTGATGTAGATTTAGTAGCTAGTACTGCAGGTACCTATACGGTAACTTATACAAAAGCTGCTGCTGGTGGTTGTGCACTTTATACAACTAACACATCAATAACAATAAAAGCAACTGGCACTTGGCTTGGTGTAGTAGATACAGACTGGAACAAAGCAGCAAATTGGTGCGGTGGCGTACCTACATCTGCAACAAATGTAACCATACCAGCAGGCGCACCTAACTACCCTTTAATTAATATAGGTACTGCTTCAGCAAACAACATTGCTATTGCTACTGGTGCCACTGTAACAGTAAATGGCACAGGTATATTTAACCTCTATGGTGAAGTAACTAGCAATGCCGACAACTTTGATTTGACAGACGGAAACTTAGTTTTTGCAGGAGTTGACGGAGATTTAGGAGGACTTGCTGCTGTTTTACCATTATCTGGATTTAGTATTAAAAATAAAACTATTAAAAACCTAACTGTAAGTAGATATTCTGATTTGTCTAGTACGGTTGGTGATACTGTAAAAGTAACTGGCAAGGTATCTTTTGAAGGTAATGGAAATGTATTGTTTACCGAAGACAACCTTACCCTTGTATCTACATTAGCAGCTACTGCAAGCTTGGCAGATATTACCAACAACGGTGCTAATAATGGAAACAGTGTAGTAGGTAAAGTAAATGTGGAGCGTCACATAGAGCAAAACCGCAAATGGAGATTTTTAGCTATAAATACAACAGGTGCACAAACTATAAACAGTAGTTGGATGGAAGGGCAAACACCTGGTACCGCTGGTGTAACTGGCAGAGGGCTTTGGATTACAAGAGGTACTGCAGATCCTTCTACTACTGGGTTTGATGCCACTTCACCTACAGCATCTATGAAATGGTGGAACAATAGCACGTATGCTTATGTAAACATAACAGATCCTACTGCATTTGATATAAAATCTAAATCTGCTTACATGACTTTTGTACGTGGAGATAGGAACAGTACAGGTACAAACAGCTTAGTATCTCCAACTGTAATTCGTACAACCGGTGAATTGATAATAGGTACTACAGCAGCTGTTAATGTACTTGCTGGTCCAAATTATACAGCTGTGGGTAATCCTTATGCAAGTGCGGTAGATTTAACAAAATTGATTTATGCTCCAATTGCATCTTCAAATCTTACAGTTGCTTTATGGGATCCTAAATTAACAGGTGTTAATGGATTAGGCGGTTTTCAATATTTAGCTTATGGCACTTTCGGCCCTAATTTTTATATATCACCAGGTGGAGGTAGTTACGTAGGAACTGCATTTAATCAGCCTATGAACATAATAGAAAGCGGACAAGCATTTTTTATCCAAGGTTCGGGCACAAATCGTACAGTATCTTTTCAAGAATTGGCTAAAACACCTAAAGCTCACGATGTGTTTTTCACCAATGGCAACCCACAGGTAATAGCAGCAAGGCTTTCTATAAAAGACCCTACCACCACAACGTTGGTAGATGGTATAATGGTAGATATTAAAAATGTATACAGCAACAGTGTAGATGCTGATGATGCTAGAAAATTGTTAAACACATCTGAAAATGTTTCTATAAAAACCAACAACAGCTTGCTAGCTATAGAGCGTAAGGCTTTGATACAAGACAATGATAGCATACACATAAACATGACAGGGCTACGTGTAAAAAACTATCAATGGAATATTGATGTGAGTAATTTAGATGAACCAGGTAGAACAGGATATTTGATAGATAGATTCTTAAATACTACCAAACTATTGGATCTAAATGCAGGTAACTTAGTAGATTTTGCAGTAACAAGCGTAGCTGGTTCTTTTGCTGCTAACCGTTTTGTAATAGTGTTTAAACAAGCTGCTATACCAGCTGTAGCAGTTACTTTGGTAGCAAATAGAGAAGCCAACGAACAAGTAGCACTTAAATGGACTGCCGCAAACGAAGCTTATATGAACAATTACCAAGTACAAAGAAGTGCAAATGGTACGTCTTTTACTACTATTGCAGATAATGCAGCTACTACCAATAATGGTACAGCAGTATTATACAATAAACAAGATGCTTTAGCTACCAAAGAAGCAAATTATTATCGTATAAAAGCAAACCTTGCCAATGGTACGATCGTCTATAGTAATATAGCCAAGGTGGAAGCAATTGTAAAAGGTAGTTATGTAAATGTATACCCTAACCCTGTAAAAGAGGCAGTGGTAAATTTATTGTTTGCAAACAAACCAATGGGTAATTGTGCTGTGCAAATGATAGATAAGCAAGGTAAAACAGTGCTTACTGCTAGCTTAAAAATAGCTTCAATAAAAGAAACAAAAGCTATAAATATTGGAGCAGCTACGCAAGCAGGTACGTATACATTTGTATTTATTTACGATAATGGGGAAAGAGAGACGAAAGAAGTAGTAGTAGAATAAGGTTTTTAAAGTGAAAAAGAACAGTGTTTGTGCTTTAAATAAAATATAAAGGCATTTGGTATAATTGTTTTTATAAAATTTACTGTTAAATACATGTAATAGACTCATTTGTCCTTAATTTTACATAATAAAAAAAGTATTTATTCGTTTATTAAAATAAGTATTAATATCGTTTTTATAAAATATATATAAACCATGAAGTTTTTAAAATTTGTAGTTCCAGTTTTGTTCTTTTTTAGCTTTTTAGTAATACCCAATGTGGCTAAGGCAGATCCTGACCCTGGTTGTAACCCAGATGAGTTATGCCCAATAGATACCAATGTAGTTTTGCTTATAACTGCAGCAGTATTGATTGCTGGGTTTAAGTATTATAGCAGTGTAAAAAATAAAATGGCAGTATAAACTTTACAAATAGTTAAAATATAAAAAGACAATCTTAGGGTTGTCTTTTTTCATAAGAAGTTGTAATTTTTTTGTAATAAAAGAATTATGAAGTGGAGATTCATTTAATCAATTATTTTCACGATTTTTGTTAGAACCTAAACCAAATTCTAAGGGGCTAAGCCCTTTGTTAATTTATATCATGATGAAAGATAATACCCTTGCACAACACAGGGCATTTTTTATATTTTATATACCATTGATAGCAATACTTATTGCTACTAATAGCTCTTGTACAGTTACAAAGCAATCTACTTATTTTAGAACATTACAACAAAAAGACACTACGCTAAAAGATATTGTAGCCAATAATTTTGAAAGCAAAATTGTGGTAGGAGATAAACTTGCCATAAGTGTAACCAGCCTTAGCACTTTGGAAGATGCACTTTTTAACAGTGGTGCAGGGGCTGGAGCAAATAATCCTTCTTCTATAATTATACCAGGTTATACAGTGCAAGCCGATGGTACAGTATTACTACATAGATTGGGTAATGTGCAAGTGGTAGGTTATACAAGAAAAGAGCTTAGCAAACAATTGCAAAAATTATTGCTTCCTTATTTAAAAGAACCAATAGTACAAGTAAATTATTTAAACCATAAAATAACAGTGATTGGAGAAATAGGTAAATCTCAAATAATAAATTTGCCTGAAGAGCAAATTAGTATTTTAGATGCATTGGTGCTTAGTGGAGATGTAACCTTAAATGGAAAAAGGGATAACATTACCATTATTAGAGACAATGGAAACGAAAAACAAGTAAAACATGTAAACTTGGAAGATAATTCTATTTTTTCATCTGCTTGGTATTATGTAAAACCCAATGATATTATTTTGGTAGCATCGGATGAGCAGAAGTTTGTAAAAAATGAAAAACGATTAAAACTACAAAATACTCTTTCCTTGGTAGCATCGGGTGTTTCGTTATTAATAATTGTGTTGAGCCAGGTGTTTAAATAAAGTAAAGCATGAACGAAGATCAATTTTTTGAAGACAAACCACAATCAAATATACTAGTACAAATTGTACATCGGTATTTGCCTTTTTGGCCAGTATTAATAATACTTACGGCTATTTCTATGTCTATTGCTTATGTTTATTTACGCTCTCAAACTAAAATGTATGTAGCCACCACAAGGGTTTTATTAAAAGATCCTCAAAAAGGGGGGGGTGATAGTAAAGTATTAGATGCTTTAAACATTTTTAGTGAAAAAAAAATTGTAGACAATGAATTGATAGTGCTTCGATCAGCTTCTTTAAAACAAGAAGTAGTAAAGCAATTGGATTTATATGCTACTATTTATAATAAAGGTAAAGTACAATTGGAAGAATTGTATGGTAGCAATAGCCCATTAACCTTTGTAGCATTAAATAAAGATAGTGCAACCATAAACGGCGGAGGCAGGTATGAGCTAGACATTAATTGGACTGCAAATAAAATATTGCTAAATAATATTGCTTACGATTTTAATGCAATTGTACCTATAGCTGGTACCAACTATAAGATTGTAATAAACCCAGAATATAATAAAGCTGTAATTGGAAAAAACTATTTTGTAATTTTTAATAGTTTGGCAGGGGCAGCTGGTGGCATAGGTATAAATGCAGGAGCTATATCAAATGCATCTACCGTATTAGATATAAGCATAGAAACACCGGTGCCAGAAAAAGGGGTGAAAATTTTAAATAAACTTTGCGAAGTATACAATGTAGCAGGTGTAAAAGATAAAAATGAAATAGCCGTACGTACCTTAAAGTTTGTAGATGATAGGCTAGCAAAAGTAACTGCAGATTTAGATAGTATTGAAAAAACGTATGCGAGTTTTTTACAAAGGGAAGGAATAACGGATTTATCTACACAGGGAACACAATATGCTAGCACTATTAAAGAGTTAGATAAACAAAAGACTGCCATAGATATTCAAATGGATGTTTTATCTGGTGTAGAAGGATATGTGTACAGCAAATCTAGCAAAAGAGGCACCGTGCCTTCTTTGCAAATAGTAAACGATCCCTTATTGAGCTCATTATTACAACAGCTTTACACAGCAGAGTTTGATTTGGATAAAGTAAAAGCCACTAGTGGAGACAGAAGCGAAGCAGTTTTATTAGCCGAAGAAAGGGTAAAGAAAACAAAATATGATATAAGGGAGAATATGAATAATATTCGCAATAATTATCAAATAGAAAGAAATAGTATTAATGCAGGGATAGCTAAAAATAGTGGTTTATTATCTCAGTTGCCAAGTAAAGAAAGAGCTTCTGTAGCTATAAGTAGGCAGCAAGCTATAAAGAATAATATTTATACTTTTTTATTAAACAAGCGAGAAGAAACGGCTATTTCTTCTGTATCTGCAACGGGTGATTTAAGGGTGTTGGATGCAGGTGGCTCTTATGGGCCTATAAGACCAATACCTAAAAATTATTACATGGCAGGTTTGTTGTGTGGGTTAATAGCCTTTTTGCTTTACGTGCAAGTGGGTGAGCCATTGAGCAATAAAATATTGTTTAGAACAGAAATAGAAAATAAAACTAAAATACCTGTAGTAGGTGAGATAATACAAACACCCGATAAAAATAATATAGCTATTACCGATGGTAAAAGATCGGTAGTGGCAGAGCAGTTTAGAGCCCTTAGAACAAACCTAAATTACATGGGGTTGAATGAAAAAAATAAAACCTTGCTTGTAACCTCTAGTGTATCTGGCGAGGGTAAAAGTTTTATAGCTACCAATCTTGCTTTAAGCCTTACCCTTACTGGTAAAAGAGTGGCGTTGTTAGAAATGGATTTGCGTAAACCCAAACTAAGTAAAGAATTAGGTATAAAAAGAGATCCAGGCATTTCGGGTTATTTAATAGGTAAGTCTACTTTAGAAGAGATAGTAAAGCCAACAGCATACAATAATTTGTTTTTGGTAACTGCTGGGCCCATTCCTCCCAATCCTACAGAGCTGATAGGTAAACCTAATTTTGCAGAAATGATAGAGCTTTTAAAAGCTCAATTCGACTATTTAATAATAGACTCCGCACCCATTGGACCAGTTACCGATTCTCAATTACTGAGCATATATGCACAAACTACAATTTATGTAATAAGGCATGCAGTAACACCAAGTGTGTTTTTAAAAATGATAGATGGATTTAATAGAGATAAGAAATTTAACAATATGGCGGTAGTATTTAATGGAGTAAAACCAAGAGGATCATCATTTTTAAATTATGGTTTTGGAGGGTATGGTAATGGTTATGGATATGGGTATGGTTATGGATACGGGTACGGCTATGGCTATGGTAGCGAAGCTGGAGGTTATTATAATACTGCAGATGGAGGATTGCCTGGATACAAAAATTTATTTGGCTTTGTAGGATTTATAAAAAAACTGTTTAGAAAGCGTTCTTAAAAGTGCATATTTTAAGTAGATAATGATTACTTTTTTTAGTAAATTTATCTACTTTTTATATATAAGGTAAAAATTAGTAGTTATAAATTTATAATATATAGTTTACTTGTTCTTTGGGCTATGCAAAAAACGTATGGGACTGAGGGACGGCGAAGCCTTGCCAAAAAATTATAGAAAGTATTAAAAATGTATAAAAGTGAAGATAGGAAAGAAATGGTATGTATTATATACCAAACCAAGATGGGAAAAAAAAGTAGCAGCCTTATTAATAGCAAAAGGGGTAGATCATTATTGCCCATTGAACAGGGTAAACAAACAGTGGACGGATAGAGTATCTGTTGTAAAAGAACCTTTATTTAAAGGATATATTTTTGTACAGTTGGCAGAGGTAAACAAATGGGATATTAAATTGGTAGATGGTGTTTTGAACTTTGTTTATTGGCTTGGAAAACCCGCAGTTGTAAAAGAAGATGATATTGAAACAATAAAAAAATTTTTGCACGAATTTGAAGATGTAATGGTAGAAGAGACACTTGAAAAAAACGAACGAGTGCTCGTAAAACAAGGAGTAATGATGGACTATAAAGGAATTGTATTAGAAATAAAAGGCAATAGAGCTAAAGTGCTAATTGATAGTATGGGATTAGCTTTGACAGCTATTTTTGATAAAGTGAATTTGGTGAAACTTTGAGGGGAGTGGGTAGTTGGCAATTTGCAGTTGGCAATTTGCAGTGGGAAAATGGGCAATAGGAATTTAATTTTGTAATCGCAAGTCTAAAAAATTTTCAACTTTTAACCTTCAACTTTCAACCTTCAACTTTGAACCTTGAACTTTGAACCTTGAACCTTGAACTTTGAACCTTCAACTTTTTAAAAATGAACTTTAACGATAAAATATATGTAGCTGGTCACAATGGATTGGTAGGTAGTGCCATTGTAAGGTTGCTAAAAAAAGAAGGGTATAGGTACATCATTACATCAAATTCTGCAGAGTTGGATTTGAGGGATCAAAGTGCGGTACGCAAGTTTTTTCAAAAAGAAAAACCACAATTCGTTTTTTTAGCTGCAGCAAAAGTGGGTGGCATACATGCCAATAATAATTATGGTGCTGAATTTATTTACGATAACCTATGTGTACAAAATAATGTAATACACGAAAGTTATAAAAGTGGAGTAGAAAAATTGTTGTTTTTGGGGAGTAGTTGTATTTACCCAAAAATGGCTCCACAGCCAATGAAGGAATCGTATTTATTATCTGGTACCTTAGAGCCTACCAATTTACCCTATGCTGTTGCAAAAATTGCAGGCATAGAAATGTGCAAAGCTTATAATAAGCAATATGGTTGCAACTTTATAAGTGTAATGCCTACAAACTTATATGGGCCTGGCGATAATTACGATTTACTAAACGCCCATGTATTGCCTGCACTTATTAGAAAATTTTATGAAGCAAAAATAAACAACCAACCTACAGTAACGGTATGGGGCACTGGAAAACCAAGAAGAGAGTTTTTGCATGTAGATGATATGGCGGCAGCCTGTTTGCATGTAATGAACCAGTATAATGATGCACAAAATATATTGAACATTGGTTGTGGTGAAGACCATAGTATCAGAGAAATGGCAGAAATTATTAAAGAAATTACAGCCTTTGAAGGTGCATTGATTTTTGATGAAACAAAGCCAGATGGAACAATGCAAAAATTGCTAGATGTAACTAATATGACCCAAAAAGGGTGGAAATATAAAATAAATTTGAGAGATGGATTAGAAAGTACGTATACAGATTTTGTGAGCAAATATGAATATTATATAAATAGAAAGCATAGCGCACCCACGCAAAGCGATGTGTAGAATAGCAGGCATTTTAAATACTACGCTACCTATTTCTATGCTTGAAGCTACAGTTACAAAAATGTGTAACTTATTAAAGCATGGTGGCCCAGATGATGGAGGCATATTTAGTGAGCCTACCTGTAATTTGGTTTTGGGCAATAGACGACTTGCATTGCTAGATTTAAGTACTGCGGGGCATCAACCAATGAAGTTTGAAAATAGATATACCATTACTTATAATGGTGAGTTGTATAATTTTAAAAGTATACGTACAGAATTACAAAGTAAAGGGGTAGTTTTTAAAACAGGTACAGATACGGAGGTTATTTTAGCTGCATTTGCTACTTGGAATACAGCCAGTTTTTCAAAATTTAATGGCATGTTTGCATTTGCATTATGGGATGCACAAGTACAAAAATTATATTTGGTGAGAGATGCTGTAGGAATAAAACCTTTGTATTATTCTACCCATAATGCTGGCTTGGCTTTTGCATCCGAAATAAGGGCTTTTGCACCAATTGATTATTTAAAGGAAAAAAATAACGATGCAAGTGTGTATCAACTTGCTTATGGCTTTATACCAGAGCCCATAACTACGCTTGCTCATGTACAAGCTTTACCAAAGGGATGTTTTCTTACTTATGATGTTGCAAATAAAAGAAGCAACTTACAAACATTTTCTTTTTATAGCTTTAGCAATCGTATAAATAATACCGATGCTGCTATTGAAAAAATTTACACAACTATTGATGATGCAGTGCAAAGCCAGATGCTTGCAGATGCCAAGGTAGGAATGTTTTTAAGCGGAGGTATAGACTCTAGCATAATAGCAAGCCTTGCAAATAAAAAAAAGGAAAAAGAATTACATACGCTTTCTATTTATTTTAATGAGGCTACTTATTCTGAAAAAAAATATCAAGATATTATTGCAAAAAAAATAGAAAGTGCCCATCACTCAATATTACTTTCGGCTACTGATTTTAATGAATACTTACCAGCAGTTATAAATGCTATGGATATGCCGAGTTGTGATGGAATTAATACTTGGTTTATAAGTAAAGCTGCAGCAGAGCAAGGATTAAAAGCGGTACTGTCTGGATTAGGAGCAGATGAATTGTTTGGTGGTTATCCTTCTTTTAATAGAATAAATAAAGCCATGTTTTTGCAAAAAATGCCCAATTCATTATTATCTACAGCAAGTAAAATAAGTAATACTAAATATAACCGTTTATCGTATTTGAAAATAAAAGGTGCACGTGGATTGTATCTTTTTTTAAGAGGTCATTTTACTGCTTTACAAATAGCAGCGCAATTAGGAATGTATGAAAAAGATGTATGGAGTATTTTAGAAAATAACCATAGCTCACCTGTATTTGACAATATTGCAAATAAAAATAAAGCTAGTTGGCTTGAGTATAATTATTATATGCAAGACCAATTATTAAGGGATGCAGATATAATGAGCATGGCACATGGAGTGGAAATACGTGTGCCATTTTTAGATAATGAAGTGGTAAAAACAGCTTTTGATATTGATTATAAAATAAAATATGGGGGAAGTACATCAAAGGCATTATTGGTAAAATCTTTTGAAGCATTATTGCCCAATGAAATTTGGAATAGACCAAAAATGGGATTTAGTTTTCCTTTTGAAAAATGGTTGCAAAATAGTATTTATGTAAAAGATTTGGCAGAAAGTGGAAATGTTTTCACAAAAAAAGCTTGTTCAGATTTTTCAATAGGAAAATTACATTGGAGTAGAATAATGTCGCTCATACTACTTCAAAAGCGTTTGAATTTTTAAAGCAATGTGTTATTAAAAATATTCTTTTTTTAACGTTAAAGGTTTTTTCTGCTACAGGAGGAATAGAAAAAGTATGCAAAATTGCTGGCAAGGCTTTAAATGAATACGGATTAACAAATGCTACTTCAATAAGGATATTTAGCATGCATGATCCTGCAGAAAGTGCTGTCGGAAATGAATATTTTCCAACAGATATTTTTACAGGATTTGGTGCTGCTAAAACAAAGTTTATTTTAAATGCAGCTAAAGAAGGGAAAAAAGCTGATGTAGTAATATTGAGCCATATAAACTTATTGCTTGCGGCATGGTTGATAAAAAAGAAAAACCCAAGCACTCAAATAATATTGATGGCACATGGTATAGAAATATGGGGTAAAATAAGTGCACAAAAGCGGATGATGCTTAATGTATGTGATAAAATAGTATCTGTAAGTACTTATACAAAAAATAGTATTATAGAAGAACAAGGTTTTCCTATTGATAAATGCTTTGTACTTAACAATTGTATAGATCCATTTTTGCAAAGACCCTTGGTAAAAAAACGAGCAGCTAATTTAATAGATAGGTACAATTTAAAAGAAAATGATATTGTTTTATTTACACTTACAAGATTATCTGAAAGAGATAGATACAAAGGGTACGATTATGTATTAGAATCTTTGCAAAATATTATTAAAAGGCATCCCAATCTAAAATATATTTTAGCAGGTGGTTACACTGAAAATGAAAAATTATTCATAGACTCTAAAATAGCATTATATGGTTTAAGTGAAGTAGTAATACTTACAGGTTTTTTACCAGATGATGAGCTTGCCCAACATTTTTCTATGACAGATATTTACATTATGCCAAGTATAAAAGAAGGATTTGGAATTGTGTTTGTGGAAGCAATGTATTATGGAGTGCCAGTAATAGCAGGTAATGCAGATGGATCGGTAGATGCATTGCTAAATGGTGAACTTGGTATGCTTATAGAAACGGAGAGCAAAGATGCTATAACAGCTGCTTTAGAAAAAATGATTAAAAATAAAGAAACGTATAAGCCTAATGGTACATTGCTTATGGAAAACTTTGGCTACGAGGCTTATAAAAGAAAAATAGAAACATTGTTGGTTTCTTAAAATATAAAATGAATAATACATTACTTGAAGAGCAGTGGGATGAAATAATAGAGCCGAGTGGTAAGTTGGTAGACTTAAGACTAAAGGAGGTATGGCGTTATAGGGATTTGTTGTTGTTGTTTGTAAAAAGAGATTTTGCAGCTCAATACAAACAAACGGTACTTGGTCCTATTTGGCATATCATACAACCTGTTTTTACAACCATTGTTTTTTTATTTATATTTAAAGGTATAGCAGGTATACAAACAGATGGAATTAATGCCACGCTGTTTTTTATGAGTGGTATTACTATTTGGAATTATTTTTCATCTTGCCTTAGTGCCACTTCAAACACATTTGTAGCCAATGCTGGTATATTTGGTAAGGTTTATTTTCCACGCTTGGTTATACCACTTAGTAATGTGCTTAGCAATATTATAAAATTTGGTATTCAATTTTGTGTGTTGCTAGTAGTAATGGTATGGGTCGGTTTTAAAGAGCAACATTTTTATTTTGGTGCTACTTGGTTATTGATACCAGTGTTGGTTATTATGATGGCAGGTATGGGTCTTGGCTTAGGTATTATTATTTCTTCGCTTACCACCAAGTATAGAGATTTTACAGTGTTGATAGGTTTTGCTGTACAACTTTTAATGTATCTTACTCCTATAGCTTATCCATTATCTGTTTTAAAAGGTAAAAGTTATGCTTGGTTATTGGAGTATAATCCGCTTACTCCCATAGTAGAAGCATTTAGGTATGCACTGCTTGGTAAAGGAAGTTATGATGCAATGCATTTATTGTACAGTGCTATATTTATTATTATTACACTACTTGTAGGTACAGTTATTTTTAATAAGGTGGAAAGGAGTTTTATGGATACGGTTTAATTTAGATTTTAGACACAAGATTTTAGACACAAGATTTTAGATAACACTAAAAAAAATTGAAAAAGCACACTACATATTTTGCACATGAAACTGCCGTTATTGATGATGGTTGTACAATAGGAGCTGATGCCAAAATATGGCATTTCTCACACATTATGCCTAATTGTGTAATTGGTGAGGGCTGTAACATTGGACAGAATGTGGTGGTGATGCCTGGGGTAGAACTAGGTAAAAATGTGAAAGTGCAAAACAATGTTTCTATATATACAGGCGTTATATGTGAGGATGATGTTTTCTTAGGGCCTTCGATGGTTTTTACAAATGTTATTAATCCTAGAAGTGCAATAGTAAGAAAAGATGAATACAAAAAAACGATTGTAAGAAAAGGAGCAAGTATAGGTGCAAATGCAACCATTGTATGTGGTAATGAAATAGGTGCTTACTCAATGATAGGTGCTGGTGCAGTAATAACTAAATATGTAAAGCCTTATGCGCTTGTAGTGGGTAACCCTGCAAAACAAATAGGGTGGGTGAGTGAATATGGGCACAGGTTGGTTTTTGAAGAAAGAGGAAACGCTGTGTGCGAGGAAAGCGGGGAGGAATATTATTTGGAAGGAGAAAGTGTTATAAGAGTAAAATAGAAATAAGTAAAATGATAAATGTAACAAAAACATACCTTCCCAATTTTGATGAATATACAGCTACATTAAAGCGTGCATGGGATAAAGCTTGGCTTACCAATAATGGGGAATTGGTGCAAGAACTTGAAACCAAGCTTAAAGAATATTTAGGAGTAAAAAACTTTTTATTTACAAACAATGGCACCATTGTTTTGCAAATGGCATTAAAAGCCTTGGGTATAACCAAAGAAGTAATTACAACTCCTTTTAGTTATGTGGCTACAACAAATGTTATTATTTGGGAGGGTTGCAAACCTGTGTTTGTTGATATAGACCCCAATACATTTTGTATTGATGCTACAAAAATAGAAGCTGCTATTAATGATAATACCGAAGCCATACTTGCTACCCATGTTTTTGGAATAAATTGCGATGTTGAAGCAATAGAAGCAATTGCAAAAAAATATAACCTAAAAGTTATTTACGATGCTGCACATGCATTTGGTAGTATGTACAATGGTAAATCATTGTTGAGCTATGGCGATATTAGTACTTGCAGTTTTCATGCTACAAAATTATTTCATACAGGTGAGGGTGGTTGTATTATTGCAAACGATAATGAACTTGCAAATAAATTAATGTTGTACAGGCAATTTGGGCATGTGTTTGATGATTATTATAGCGTAGGAATAAATGGAAAAAACTCTGAATTTCATGCAGCCATGGGGCTTTGTGTATTACCTAATATTGAAGCAATAATTGCTGATAGAAAACGTATTTCGTTGTTATACGATATGTCGCTTGCTACTATTTTGCAAAGACCAGTAATGGAGAATGCACTTGTTTATAATTATGCATACTATCCTGTTGTATTTAAAACAGAAGAAATATTGTTGCAAGTAGTAGCAAAACTAAAAGAGCAACAAATAGCAGGACGAAGGTATTTTTATCCTTCCTTAAATGAATTGCCATTTATAGAAAAACAACCATGCCCTGTTTCGGAAACTATAAGTAGAAGGGTATTGTGCCTTCCTTTGTATTATGGGTTAGAAGATGAATATATTGAAATAATCATAAAATCTATTTTATCAATTTTAAAATAAGTAAATGTTAATTGTAGGTGCAGGTGGACTTGCTAAGGAAGTATTAGAAATTTATCATCAATTAGATATTGATACTAATTTATATTTTTATGATGATTTGGCAGATCTAAAAAGTGAAAAAGTGTACAACACTTTTAATATCCTAACAACAATGGAAGAAACAACCCAATTGTTTATTGTTGATAATAGATTTTCTATAGCAGTTGGTAAACCAGCTTTTAGATCTTTGTTATACAAAAAATTTATTGCAGCAGGAGGTAAATGTTTAAGTATTATAAGCCCATTGGCTCATATAGGGCATTATGAAATAATAATAGGAGAAGGCACAATTGTAATGGCTGGTACAGTTATTACAAGCAATGTGAAAATAGGTATAGGTTGTTTAATAAATCCTAATTGTACTATAAGCCATGATTGTATTATAGGAGATTTTGTAGAAATATCTCCTGGAGTAAATATTACTGGCAAATGCACGACTGGTAATAATTGTAGCATTGGTACTGGTGCTATTATATTGCCAGGTATTACAATTGGTAACAATGTAGTAATAGGTGCAGGTGCGGTTGTAACTAAAAATGTAGAAGATCGATGTACAGTGGTTGGAGTGCCTGCAAAAAAGATAGAGAAAACTAGTTAGCCTCTAAATATATACATAATCTATTTTTAAGACTAGCATGTAGTATTATGATTAAAAAAATAATAAATAAAATTATAAATGAAACATTAAAAAGTAAAAGTTTTTTAATGTCGTTTTTTAAATCAAAATATTCGTTAATTATTTTAGATGATTTTTACCCTCATTTACATTCAGGTTTTAGAGTGGCAGAATATAATTATTATTTAAACACCACTAAGGATTCAGTTGTGCTTTCTACAGGGAGCTCCTTTCGGTTAATAAATTCAAAAAGCTCATTTAAAGAAGTAAAAAAAAAATTTGAATTTTATTATCCCGAAGAAAGCAAAAAAGTATTTAAATTTTATGGAAATAGAATAAAGGCTAAACTTGTTTACTGTGTTTTTTTAAATAATATCCATAGTTTTCTATCTATAATAAGTAAATCAAAAATTAATTTTTTTTTTACACTTTATCCAGGTGGAGGTTTTAGATTAGGTGAAACAGAATCTGATGAAAAACTTAAAGATGTATTTAGATCTGAGTATTTTAAAAAAGTTATTGTAACTACAAAACCTACTTATGATTATTTAATAAATAATAAATTTTGTGACCAAAAAGATATTGAATTTATTTATGGAGTAGTATGCGCATCAAATTTATTAAACAATAAAAAAGAAATACATAATACTCACTTAGAAAAGACCATTTTAAATATTTGTTTTGTAGCTCATAAATATACTGAACAAGGAAGAGATAAAGGTTACGATGTATTTGTAGCAGTTTGTAAGCAACTTAATAGGTTAAATTTACTTTTTAAGTTTCATGTAGTAGGCAATTTTAATGAAATGGATATTGACATAGAAGAAATAAAAACAAATTTGGTTTTTTATAACACTTTAAATACACAAGATTTTCCTTTGTTTTACAGGGGTATGGATATAATACTTTCGCCAAATAGTTCATTTGTACTTTCAAAAGGAGCTTTTGATGGGTTTCCTACAGGGGCATGCATAGAAGCGGGATTAAACGGAGTAGCTTTATTTTTGACTGATGATATAAATCAAAATATAAAGTTTGCTAATGATGAAGAAATTGTAATTGTTACAAAGAAAGAAACTGAAATAGTAGAAAAAATTTTACTTTATTATAATGACAGAGAAAAATTAAAACAATTAGCTATTAACGGACAAAAAAAAATAATTGAAGTTTATAATTTAGAAG
>JAYVID010000267.1:0-3821 GCA_043770525.1 Ferruginibacter sp. | reverse complement strand
TATAATACTTTCTTTTTCAATAACATTTACAATATTTTCCTCATCATGAAGCATTATACCACTAAATAAAATAACTCCATTTTCTTTTACTGCTGCTTTTATTGCCAATATATGCTCAGATATAATATTTAAATTGATATTGGCAAGCATTACATCTACCTTTTCTGCTACTGGAGCAATGGTTTCGGCTTTTAAAAGAGCAATGTTCTTACAATTGTTATTGGTTGCATTCTCCTCAGCATTTTCAATACTCCAATCATCGCAGTCAATACCTAATATTTGTTTTGCTCCCATTTTATCTGCTAAAATTCCTAAAACTCCTGTACCTGTACCAAAGTCTATTACTGTTTTATCTACAAAATTTATTTGACTCATTTGCTGCACCATTAAAAAAGTAGTAGCATGATGCCCTGTACCAAAACTCATTTTTGGCGTTACCATTATGTCATACTCAAACCCTTCTTTTGCCGCATGAAAGCCTGCTCTTATATAAACAAATTGTTTAGATGAATTGGGGTAATATACTGATATTGGTTCAAAATTTGCCTCCCAAATAGCATTCCAATTTTCTTTTTTAATAATTGATTTTGTTATATTTAAAATATTTATATCAATAAATGAATTAAATAAAATCTCATCAAAATGTTCTAAAGGTATAAATGCTTTTAATTCATTAAAATTTTCTTCAAAACCATCAAAACCAATTTCGTTTAATTGAGCAATGAGTATTTCTGATTGAAATTCCGATATGTTGGTAAAGTGTATTTGCAAGTAATCCATCCTATTTTTTCTATTATTTTTCTTTATTTTTATTAATTTGATTCTGATTCACAACTGGTATCTTCATCTAGATTAAATTATTTTTAAATTTAATTTGAATGGAAATTCCAAAGTAAAGCTAAAATAGTTTAGTTCTTTAACCTTGTTTTTAACCTTTATAGATATTTGATAAAAAAACCGTTAAGTAATTACTCACTTAACGGCATAATTTTATACTCTTTTTAATTAAAGTCCACCACCCATACCCCCAACCGATGATTTTTTACCAGCCAAAGTTGGATCTAGCTCAATAGCTTTATCACACATGCCTTGCCCTTTATCTTTTTTGCCCATTTTAATAAATGTTAAACCAGCTTGGTATAATGCTTTACCATCTTTAGGGTCAATTTCAAGTAGTTTTTGACAATAATTTAAACACCGATCGTATTGCTGAAAGCTGTACAATGTTTGTGCTATATTTCTTAACAACTCTTTATTACCTTTCTTTTTATAAATTTCCATCAACTTCAATTCCCCTGCTTCAAATCTTCCTCCGTACATTAAAGCATAGCCATAATTTTCTATAAAATCGTTGTTTACTGTATATCCTTTTTTTTCTGCAGATTCAAACGCAGTAGCGGCACTTCTATAATTTCTATTATCATAATAAAGTATGCCTAACTCATACATCCAATTTATTTTTGTTGGTTCAAGTGTTACTGCTTTTTCAAAAAATGGAATAGCTTTTTTTACAGCTTCCATTTGAATATAATTTTGAGCTATTTTATAATTTAGCATACCGTCATTGGGTTCTATAGTTAAGGCTTTTAAAAGATACTTTTCAGCTTCTAAGTAATTTTCTTTTTCATAGTTACATAAGCCTATTATACGATCTTTATTTTCACAATTGCCGCATTTGTTTACAAATTCAATTGCTTTGTCCCATTGGCGATAACTATAAAAAAGTGTTGCTAGTTCTTTTATGGCAAGAGTATTGCTTGGTTGCAATTCATGCACTTTAGCAAAATGAGCCTTTGCAATATCTGTTCTTCTCATTTCTAAATTTACAATTGCATTTTCTAAAAAAGCTTCTGCATACTTTGCATTAAATTTTATGGCTTTATCAAAATTTGTGGTTGCTATTTGGTAACGTTTTGCATTTTTTTCTTCAATGCCTTTTGCATAGTAAAACTTTGCACTATCAGCAAAAGAATTTGCACTTGCACTTAATGCAAAGCACACTGTAAAGGCGGTGAGTACGTTTTTCATAACTTAAATATACATATTCTTAATTACTATTGGATAATTATTACACTAAACGCATTTATGTTAACATATATTTTGTACAGCTTTTTCTTTTTGTCCACACTTGTTAGTAATATATTTTCATTATTATAATCACCTGTACCCCAATATGTTTTATCGTTACTATTAAATATTTCTTTCCAACTTGTTTTTCCTTTTAATTCTATCTCCCAATTACTAACGGGGTTTGCTGAAACATTTACCAATACTACAATATCTCTATTTTTATCTTTTGCCACTCTCCTATAAGCCATTATCCCTTTTTTGGGATTTTCTATATTCTCCCATACAAATCCTTTTTTGTCAAATTGTAGTTCGTACAAAGCAGGTTCGTTTTTATATAAATGGTTTAATGCTTTTACACATTTTTGCATGCCATGGTGTGCATCAAATTGCAATAACTCCCATTGTAGTTCACTATTATAATCCCATTCGTTTGTTTGAGCAAATTCGTTACCCATAAAATTAAGTTTAGCACCAGGGTGTGTGTACATACAAGCATACAATAAACGTAGGATAGCAAATTTTTGCCATTCATCACCAGGCATTTTATAAATCATAGGGCTTTTGCCATGCACAACTTCATCGTGGCTTAATGGCAGCATAAATTTTTCATCATAAAAATACATCATGCTAAAAGTGAAATCATTTTGAGCCTTTATTCTTTGTTTCCAAGGCTTTTTAAAATACTTAAAGGAGTCGTGCATCCACCCCATCATCCACTTCATACCAAATCCAAAACCGCCTTTGCTTATGGGTTTTGTAATGCCAGCCCAGTCTGAGGCTTCTTCTGCAATAGTTTGTACACCATCAAATTCTTTGTACACCATTGCATTAAAATCTTGCAAAAAAGATATAGCTTCTTCATTATCATTACCTCCTTTTGCATTGGGCTCCCACTCTCCTGCTGCCCTACTAAAATCTAGCCTTATGATTGAATTTACAGCATCTACCCTCAGCCCATCAATATGAAATTGTTTTAACCAATAATGTGCACTGCTCAATAAAAATGAACGAACCTCTGCCCTTTCATAATTAAAAATATAACTGTTCCAATCTTTATGAAAACCTTTTCGCATGTCTGCATATTCATACGTATGTGTGCCATCAAACATATACAACCCATGTGCATCAGCAGGAAAATGAGAAGGCACCCAATCTAACACAACACCAATATCATTTTTATGTAGTTCTTCAATTAGTCGCATAAGATCTTCTGGTGTGCCATATCTTGCAGTCGCAGCAAAAAATCCAGTACATTGATATCCCCAGCTTCCATCGTAAGGATACTCTGTAATAGGCATAAACTCTACATGTGTGTAGCCCATTGCTTTTACATAAGGTACCAACCTTTCTGAAATCTCTGCATAACTATTAAATAAATTTGGATCATCTTTTTTTGGCCTCATCCAACTTCCAAGATGCATTTCATAAACACTCCAAGGAGCATTTAATGCATTATAATGTTTTCGTTTTTGCATCCAATCACCGTCTTGCCAATCATGGTATACATTTCTAGTAATGGATGCAGTACCTGGCCTATTTTCACAATAATTACCGTAAGGGTCAGCTTTAAATGTTTCTACTCCCTCAAAACCCGTAATTTGATATTTATACAAAGTACCTTCTGGCAAACGAGGAATAAACCCTTCCCAAATACCCGATTTATCTAGCCTTACAAATAAAGTATGTAAATTTTTTTTCCAACCATTAAACTCACCAATTATGCAAACATTTGTAGCATTAGGAGCCCATAC
>JAYVID010000266.1:0-9220 GCA_043770525.1 Ferruginibacter sp. | reverse complement strand
TATGATAGAAGTAGGTATTTCAATCAATAATTTTTCTATACTTTTTGCCAAAGCTGGGATATCAAAAAAACGATTCACCACCTCAGGCAAATAATAATTATCCATTTCTTCTAAACTTATTTTTGGAATCTTATGACTAAACTCCAATGTATATCTTGTAAATATTTTTTGCCTTATTCGTTCAATAACCTGCGATTGTCTTACCTGTACAAAGCCATTTAAAAATACTCCACCTATTACAATTGTAATGAGTACAATTACAGATGTAGATAACGTATTTGCTATAACAAAGTTGATAATTGTTTGTATACCCAGTGGAAGTGAAAGTGAAATAAGTCCACCTACTATTGCAAAAAAGTATACAGAAGTTACATCTCTTCTATCTGTCATAATAAGTTTATGCAGTTTCCTTAATGCAGATGATATAGTATTCGGCTGTTCCATTTTATTTTTTAAAGTGCAAACATAATTAAACTATTTCAAATAATAGTAATACTATTATAAATAAATATTAAATTAACAAAAAAATTGTATTGCTATCATAAAGTTGTATGTTTGCGGTTATAAAAAGTAAGCCACATGCAAGTAGACTTTAAAGTAAAAATGAATCCCAATCTATATTTAAGAGATCCTGAGGGGACAGATATTGGGAAACAAATGATAAAATACTCAGTGAAAATGATTTCTGAAATGGGTTATGAACAGTTTACTTTTAAAAAATTATCCATTGAAATAAATAGTACAGAGGCTACAGTATATCGTTATTTTGAAAACAAGCATAAGCTATTAATTTATCTAGTAGATTGGTATTGGGCATTTATTGAGTTTCAAGTTATTTTCCAATTAAATAATATCGTAAAACCAGTTGATAGAATAAAAAAGCTAATAGATATTTTAGTTTGGGAAGATAATGCAGAAACCGTTTTTAGTGAGCTAGATCAAAAAGCACTTTTTTATATAGCTATGGCAGAAGGTAGCAAAACATATTTAAGCAAAGATGTAGATGAGAATAATAAAGTAATGCTATTTAAACCTTACAAAGATTTGTGTGGCAGAATTGCATTAATTTTTAAAGAATATAATCCTAAATATAAATACCCTGCTTCGCTTGCAAGTACATTGGTAAAAGCTGCGCACATGCAATTTTTCTTTATGCATCATTTACCTCGTTTATGCGATTTTAGTAAAAACAAAAATCCAAAAGACATAGAAGCTTTTTTAGAACATCTAGTTTTTGGGGCTTTAAATGCTAAATAATTGGTTAATAGTATATTAATTAATTATTTAGTTATTTCATTCCAAAAACAGACAAATAAAGTGTTTTTGGAAAGAAATAAATACTATTATTTACCAAATACTATATAATAACTTGTTTTTGGAAATAAATTATAATTATTATTTACCAAATTAGATAAAAAATTGTATTTTTGGTAAAAAATTACCTATGCCAATACTTGGTAGAGACTCCGAAAAGCAACGAATAAAAGAAATAGTAGATGCAGAAAAGCCTGCATTTATAGCTCTATATGGCAGGCGTAGAGTGGGAAAAACATTTTTAATAAAGGAATATTTTAATAATGTGTTTACTTTTTATGCTACAGGCTTGGCCAATAGCAAAACCAAAACCCAATTGGTAAATTTTACTGTTTTCATCAATAACTCTTTTAATGCTGCCCATGATACTCCTAAAAATTGGTTAGCTGCTTTTACTATTTTGCAAAAGGAGTTGGAAAAAATTAATGGAGATAAAATTATTTTTATAGACGAACTGCCTTGGTTTGACACAAAAAAATCTGATTTTTTAACAGGATTAGAATTTTTTTGGAACAGCTGGGCAAGTACACAAAAAGGATTAAAATTATTTGTGTGTGGCTCTGCAGCATCTTGGATGATAAATAAATTGATAAAAAATAAAGGAGGCTTACATAATAGAGTAACACATCGTTTTAAAATAGAACCATTTACTTTACAAGAAACAGAAACATTTTTACAAGCACAAGATATTTTTATAGATAGATACCAAATAGTAAATTTATATATGGTAATGGGCGGCATACCATATTATTTAGAACAAGTAAAAAAAGGCGAAAGTGCAGCACAAAATATAGAACGTATTTGCTTTACCAAAGAAGGACAATTAAGGACAGAATTTAAATTTATTTTTTCATCGCTTTTCAATAACTCCGATAAGCATGAAAAACTTTTACGCAAAATATACGAACTAGGCAATAGAGCTACAAGAGATAATTTAGTAGCTGCATTAAAAATTTTATCAAGCGGAGATTTTTCTACAAAATTATATGAGCTAGAAGAAAGTGGTTTTATAAAATCATATACGCCACTAGGTGTAAAAAAGAGCAAAAAGATTTATGTAATTGCAGATTATTACACATTGTTTTATTTTAAGTTTATAGAAAATGCAGGCAAGTATGAAGCAGGGCAATGGATAAACAGGCTAAACGATGCTGCTACCAATGTGTGGGCAGGCTTAACGTTTGAGCAAGTATGCTGGGATCATACACAAAATATAAAAAAGAAATTGGGTATAGAAGGCATGTACAGTGAAACTAGCACCTGGAGTAAACCTGCTGATGAAGAATGTGGAGGAGCACAAATAGATTTGGTAATAGATAGAAAAGATAGAGTAATAAATTTGTTTGAAATAAAATACGCTATTAATCCTTTTGAAATTACAAAAGAGTACGATTTAAAATTACGAAATAAGGTAGCAGCATTTATGCAAAGTACAAAAACCAACAAGGCTGTTTTTTTAACAATGATAACTACATTTGGTTTGGTACAAAATCAATATGCCCGTTCTATAGTGCACAATGAAATAACGATGGATGATTTATTTGTAGATTAAAAAAGCCCCAAAAACAATAATACTTTTTTATGTATCATATTTTTTGAGGCTTAAAAAAATTGTAATTTATTAACGTTGATGTGAGCTAGTAGTAACAACACCGGCAGGAGTTGTATAAATAAAACTGTATAAATTAGTAGCACTCCAGCTGTATTGCACACTGCCAAATGCAGCACCTACCTTGTATGTAAGCCTGTAAGCATTTGTACCTGTACTAGCAAATGCAGTAATACTTGCACCTTGCAGTGGTGTGTAAGGCGGTCGTAAAGGTGAAGCTGTAGCTTGTGGCAAAATTTGATTTTCAGGAGCAGGTGTAGCGGGGTCGGTGGTAACTTTACCTTTCATAGCTCCAATTACATAAGGGTAGTTTGTAGTGCCATGATAATGATACGTACCATTGTTATAAATATGTCCGTGGCAAGTATCTAATGCAGCCATTGGGCTACCATCTGCCTCTTTTGTACCATATACTGCAAAACCATCCAATGCAAAAGCAATTGGCATTAAGCCAGATGTTGCAGATAAATGCAATGGTGCAGTGTGGTAATGATAATCATCAGCCTTGCCACAGTGTCCTCCCCAATTGTCCAACTCACCAAATAAAAATGCATCTTCTCCTCTATTATTTAGTGCATTAAAAATAGGTAGTCCATTTACCGCTATAGCTATTGCACCTTTCATAAAATTTGTTCTTGTGCTTGCAGGTAGGGCTGCATACACTGGTTGCAAAGGAATACTCCAACTATTGGTGCCAGTATAATTTTGTGGTATAGGCACTTGCTGCTGCCAGCTTGTAATACCCACCATCATATTATGTGCAGGCGTACTACCACTAGCTACAGGAAAACCAGTAGATGAAATAAGAAAATAATTTGCGTTAGATGAAGTGGAAATAGCAGGTTTGTATGGAGCGAAAGCAGAATCTATAAACGATACTCTTGTAAGTGGAACAATAGCTAGCGCAGGTGTTTCAGCAGCTGTTACCACAGCATCGGTACTTTTTTTACAAGCATAAGTAGATACAATCATTAGCAATAAATATGCTGCTACTGTAGAATATTTTATTGAAGTAAAAGTTGATTTTCTAAAAAAAATTATTCCTTTAAAAGCAATAAACAAACTAGACAACCCTAATAAAATTGATAAAAAAAGATAACTATAATTAAATGTATTTTTAGAAGATGCTACTGTAGTTGGAATAATCTGCTCATTTAATTTTGCAAACTTCTTTATTTTAAAATTAGCAAGCTGTTGGTCTTGCAAGGATAAATCTGATACAGCAATTTTTATCATTTTACCTTCTTCTTGCTCTAGCATAATAAATCCATCTTTACCCATAGAAAAATTTCCTTTTATTACAGCTCCATTTTTCAATATCCAATTATTAAAAATGGTACCATCATTTTTATGGAAATGCCCCTCAGGGTGGGCAACAGAAGGCAGAGAACATAATAATAAAATGGGTATTAAGACTATTTTAAAAATGCGATTGTATAACATAGAATGAATTTTAAATTTAGATAAATAACTAAAAAGATTATTAAAAAGATTATTAAAAAGAAATGCGACTTTTTGATATTTTTATTACAAATAGATAATTTTTTAAAAACTATAAAAATTCATCAATAATTTTTACACTCTACAAATTGTTTACTTAAAAGGATTTGAAAATTTTTCTTCTGTAGTAATTGTATTATCTGTTAGGGTATTCATAAATGCTATTAAGCTTGCTGCATTTTGAGGATTAGCAGCGTGTGCAGGTATAGGTTGTGTGCCACTACCGGGTGCTCCTGCACTAAACATAGCTTGCACATTTGCAACTGAGCCATTGTGAAAAAGTGCTGTACGATTGGCTATGTTTCTTAACGAGCCAGATTTAAACCTACTCAAATTACTAATACCTAAATCAGTTGCATCTGGAAAACCATAAGCAGGTGCTGCACTATTAATAAACATTGGAGCAGTATGGCATCCATTGCATGATGGAGGCGCACCGCCACCTGGTGGTGGGGGAGGAGCTGTGTTAAAAATTGTTTCACCTTGTGCCTCTGCTGTTGTAAAATTGTCAAGTCCTTGCTTTACTCTATCATATTTTGCCTGAAAAGTTACTATACTTCTTTCAAATTGTGATAATGCTTTCGCAATTTTTATAGAATCTATTTGTGTGCTACCAAATGCTTTTTGAAATAGTGATGGATAGTAACTCAAACCACTTACTTTACTTTCAAGCTCTGCCAATGTTAAGCCCATTTCTGTATGATCTTGTATAGGTTTTAAGGCTTGTGCTTCTACACTTATAGCTCTTTCATCCCAAAACATTTTTCCACTTCTATAAAAACGAGTATTTAAAATTGCCATAGAGTTACGTGCAGTATTGCCGCCAAGAAAACCTACACTAAGTGCAGTGTTATCATCAAAAGACGATGTTTGTTTATGGCAACTTGCACAACTAATGGTATTGTTTTTACTGAGTTGTTTATCGTAAAACAACACTCTACCCAGCGTAGCACCATCATTGGTAATGGGATTATTGGCAGGCGTATTATCATTAGCTAACAATGCAGCTTGCACGTGTGCAGGAAAAGTAACATTGTAATTAAAAACAGCATTTGGTAGTGTAGGTACTAAAGCTATTGTAGGTACTATAGGTTCAGTTATAATTTCTGCATCTTTTTTTGAGCAAAACTGAAACATCAAAATGGTGAACACAAACGAAAATATAATAGTAATTTTTTTCATACTAGTAGTTTTGTACGTAACGATATTAAGTGATTTTATTTATAAAAAAAGTTAATATTATTTTTTTTACTTTATGAATAACCATAAAAAAATGCTAACATAATCATTGTTAGCATTCTCTATAAAAAATATTATTTTAAAAAATGATTTTAACAAAGTAGCATTTTTTATAAAATGGTAAAGTTTATCGTAATATTAGTTTCTTCTACATGGTGTTTTTTACCATGGTGCTCGCCAGCATTATTATGATTAGCCCTTGTAGGATCACCTGAACATCTTCCATTTCCTTTCCCTTCTTCTATTTTTAATACTACTGTTTCGCTACCATTGCCACCTGCTTTAGGGTTACCCGCTTTCATAAAATTGTACTCACCTATGGTACCTACTTTTGCTATTTTGCTTGTAGCAAAATCTGTAGCTTGTTTTGTTATAGTAGCAAAATCATCTGCATCGCCGTATTGGCTCAAATCTAATTTATACATTTCGCCTGCATTAATAGATACATCTAATGTTACATTCTTTATTTCGTCGCCATGCTCTTTTTTGCAAGAGGTAAATAAAACTACTGTAGAAAAGATAGCTAAAAATAAGGTTAAAAACTTTTTCATTTGTATATATTTTATTTGTAAAAATTTCTATTTAACAATGTAATCTATTAAAAAATGTTGTTAATAAGATATTTATTTTAACCTCACACTTTATTTGTAAGATATGGCTGTATGTCATTATATTATGAAAGTAAAACATAAGCAATTTAACTAGGAATTTACTCCCCTAACCTTTTTTTCAATTCTGATATTGGCATAAAAATCATACGCCCTATTGGTTCTCTACCTCGGTAAGTTATTACTTTTAGCATTACAGCATCGCTTGGTGGGGTAAGTGGCTTTTCGTATTTAGGGTAAAAACGATCAGGGAAAGAATTGTCAAAACTATAATAAATATCCAAATCTTTTATTTCTGTAGTCAGCTCTATTTGCAATGCGCCCTTGGTATCTTTTTTTACTTTAAAAATAGGATCATACATGCTTGGTGCATATTTTATTTCTGCCGCATCGTATCGTTTAAAATGCTGCTCTACTTTAGCTGCAAATAAATCCCAATTTTTATTTTGCTTTTGAGACCATACAGATTCTGAAATAGCAAATGCTCTTGGCCAAAGCATATATTGCATGTGTCGCATATTATATACTTGCTCTGTCCACAAATTGGCTTGCCCACCAAGTATGTATTGTGCATCTGCACCTACAGGTACAGGTTCAAATTGGTATGTTTTATTTAACCTAAGCGATTCATATATTTTTGGTTCCATTACCACATCACTTTGCATATAATCTAAGTAGCAGTGGGTGGTAGGACTCATCACTACATTGTGTTTTAGTTTGGTAGCTTCTATACCTCCTTTGTCTCCACGCCAGCTCATTACTGCAGCATCAGGTGCTAGTCCACCTTCTAATATTTCATCCCATCCTAAAAACTTTTTGCCTTTTGCTGCTATAATTTTTTGTAACCTTTTTTCAAAATAACCTTGTACTTGTGGTATTGTTTTCAATCCTTCTTTTTGCATAAGTGCTTTTATGGCTTCACTTTTTTTCCAAAAATTTTGTGCACATTCATCACCGCCTACATGTATATATTCAAACGGAAATAATACAGCTACTTCAGTAAAAACTTTATCTAAAAAAATATACACATTTTCATTTGCAGGGCATAGGCTATTATCTACCAAAGCTATGGGTGGAGCTCCATGCGACCAATCCATAATTTCTTCACCAGATCGCACTTGGTATTTTGTTGCAGGCTTGGTGCAGCTTAGTTCAGGGTAGCTAGCTATAGCAGCAAGACTATGCCCAGGCACATCTATTTCAGGTAATACATTCACAAATCTTTCCTTTGCATATTGCACAATTTCTTTTATATCTTCTTGTGTGTAAAAACCGCCATAGTTTCTAGGTTCACTATCAGCAGGTTTTTTAAATGTACCAAAGTATCCTTCTTTTTTTACATTCCATGCACCTACTTGTGTAAGTTTTGGAAGGCTCTTTATTTCTATACGCCAGCCTTCATCATCTGTTAAGTGCCAGTGAAAAACATTGTACTTATACCGTACCATTTGATCTATAAAAGTTTTTACTTCTGCCTTTGTAAAAAAATGACGAGAAACATCAAACATCAATCCTCTCCATTTAAATCTTGGATAATCAATAATGTCTACGTTGGGGATAGTCCAATTTACATTGTCTATTTTTGTTTCGCTCTCTACAGATGCAGGTAGTAATTGTATTAAAGTTTGTGCAGCATAAAATATTCCTGTTGGCTTATTGGCAATAATTTTTACACCAGTATTGGTAACAGATAAGCTATAGCCTTCGTCACCCAACTTGCTATCATATTTTTCATTTATAAAAAAAGTTATATCTGCATTGTCATTATTGGCTACAGTTACAGCATAGCCAGATGCTTTTGTAAGTTTATCTTTTAAAAATAGTAAGCTTTGGTTTATACCATTTGTATTACCTGTATTGATTGAAATATTTTGTTTAAAAGTAAAACTTCCCTCGTTCTTTTTTATGCTTACAGGTTCAGGTATTATTGCAATGGGTAATATAGTATTTTGGCAAAAAGCAGTAGCTAGGCAAAATACAAAAATAAAAAATGATAATATTTTTTTCATAATAAAAATGGCTGAGATGAATAAAGTTAAAATTAAACTTTTATATAAATTCTTTTTTTATCTAAAAAGTATCCAATACTCCAACAAAGTAACATATAAGTAAATGCAAATAAGAATGAACCAAAATAAGCTCCAATATGGGAAAATATATTTTTGTATATCCAATCATACAAAGAAGTATCACTACTAACTTGTATAAAATTTAAAATGGTTACACACAACTCTGCTAGTAAATAAATAAACAAAGGGTTTCTGCCAAATACTTCAAAGAAATATGTCCACTTTGTTTTGTTTAAAAAATCTATTACATAAATGATTGCAGCAATGATGATACAATCCAATCCAACTGTAAGTAAAACAAACGAACTAGTCCAAAGTTTTTTATTTACAGGAAAATAAAAATTAATACAATAAGCAATAGAAGCTAATGCAATACCTGCAAACAATAATTTTGTAAGAGATTCAAAAGTTTTTCCATTTTTTTGAATAAAACTACCCACTACATATCCAGCTACAACATTAGCAATGGAGGGCAATGTACCTAATATTCCTTCCGGGTCATACAATACACCATCTTCTGTATACAAATGCTTTTCGCCTAGCAAAAATTTATCTAATAAATTGCTAGCGTTTGTATCTACATTAAATGGATCATCACCACCAAAAGCCAAAAGTATTATCCAATACAAACATAATAATATGATACTTATTATTACAGTAGCCTTTGGTTTAAAAAAGTGTAAGAGTAATGCTGTAATGCCATAGCATAAAGCAATTCGTTGTAGCACCCCAAATATTCTTGTTTCACTTATGGGAGCAAAAGCAAAGCCATTTTCTGTATGTTGTACAAAGGGAAACCAGTGCATTAAATAACCTAATAAAAAAATGATAAAAGTTCGTTTTAATATTTTGATAAGCACTTTTTTATTAGGCTCATGTTG
>JAYVID010000265.1:0-20360 GCA_043770525.1 Ferruginibacter sp. | reverse complement strand
CTTTACAACTAAATTTTATGTAAATACTATTGCCAGCATATACGGGTTTGGTAAAACGCAATTCATCTATGCCATAATTAAGTAGAACAGGATTTTTTTCAAAACTATCTACAAACAATCCGGCAGCTGCACTCATAATAAAATACCCATGAGCCACTTGCTCCGTAAACATAGTGCCAGTAAAATCTGTATTTGTTTTGTGTGCATAAAAATGATCTCCGCTAAGTGTTGCAAAGGCATCAATATCTTCAGGGGTTATCAATCGTTTTTTACTTATGAGTTGGTCGCCAATTTTTATTTCTTCAAAATATTTTTTAAAAGGATGCTTGCTATCAATAAGGCCTGTGGCATGTGTTTGATATACATTAGTAATTGCCGTAATCATATCAGGTGAACCTTGTATGGCCGTGCGTTGCATATAATGTTTTACACCACGCAAACCACCCATTTCTTCGCCACCGCCTGCACGCCCTGGGCCGCCATGCACAAGGCTTGGCAGCGGACTACCATGTCCTGTACTTTCTTTTGCACAAGCGGCATTCAATACCAATATTCTGCCGTGCTGTGTTGCAGCACCTATTACATATTGCTTTGCAATACTCGCATCTGCTGTTACAATAGATGAACACAAACTACCCTTACCCATTTTACTAAGCGCAATGGCATCGTACATATCTTTGTATGGCATAATGGTACTCACGGGCCCAAAAGCTTCTATGTTGTGCGGCTCAAAACTATTAAATGGATTGGTATTTAGCATTAGCAATGGGCTTAAAAATGCGCCTGCTTTTTCATCTGCATCTATTAAAGAAACACTATCTAGTGAGCCATAAATAATTTGTGATGATGCTAATATTTTTTGTACTTGGCTGCGTACATCGTTGCGTTGCTCTTGCCCTGCGAGCGCACCCATGCGTACTTTTTCGTTTAGTGGATTTCCGATAGTTGTTTTATCCAATTCTTTTGCAATGGCTTTTTGTACATCTTCCAATTTATTTTCTGGTACAAATATGCGGCGAATGCCAGTACATTTTTGCCCTGCTTTCACCGTCATTTCTTTGCGTATTTCTTTTATAAAAATATCCCACTCAGGCATGTTTGGTTCTACATCGCTACCAAGCACAATACAATTTAATGAATCGGCCTCCATATTAAACGGTACACTTTCGTTTAAAATTGTCGGGTGGCTTTTTAATTTTACACCGGTGCTCGCAGAGCCAGTAAACGTTACCACATCTTGGCTAGTAACAAAATTGAGCATATTACCTGCGCTGCCACAAATAAGTTGTAGTGCGCCTTCTGGTAAAATACCCGATGCAATAATCTCTTTTACTACCGCCTCTGTTAAATAAGAAGTAACCGTAGCAGGCTTTACTACTGCAGGCATACCTGCTAGTAAATTGCAAGCTATTTTTTCTAACATTCCCCACACAGGAAAATTATATGCATTAATATGAACAGCCACCCCCTCTTTAGGCACCAAAATATGATGCCCCATAAATGTATTTTCTTTACCGAGGTTTATGGCATCACCATCTAAGCAAAAAGTTTCGTTGGGTAATTTTCTACGAAGCGTAGCATTGCTAAATAAATTTCCGATACCGCCTTCAATATCTATCCAACTGTCCACCCTTGTAGCACCACTTTGATAACTGATGGCATAAAATGTTTCTTTGTGTTTTAGCAAGTGTAAAGCAAGTGCACGAAGCATTCTGCCTCTTTCTTGAAAAGTCATTTTGCGTAAAGCTGGGTTGCCTACTTCTCTTGCATATTTTAAAATGCTTTCAAAATCTAACCCTTGCGAAGTAGCATGCGCAATGGTATTTCCATTTACCGCATTATATAATGCTGTTCCATCTCCATCTCCTTCTATCCATTTTCCTGTAATGTAGTTTCCGAGTTTTTGCATACTCAAATTTAGGTGAGAATTTCTTATAATTTATAAAACTAAAAAAGCTACAATAGATGTAGCTTTTTCTAACAAGAAATTTTTATTTTAATTCCATCTTATCCGATTTGTTTTTACTTCTAATTTTTTACCTCCCACAAATACTATTTTCAATTTAAAAGCATGCCCCAAACTGTTGCCTGGTTTGGTTGTTGTAAAAAATGTTTTATCGCCTGCATATCCATCTTTATTGCTGTTAAGAATTGTTTTTAACGAGTCTAAACCATACACATTGTTTATAGAAAGAGGAGATGCACTTGGTCCAATTTTAAAAAATTGTTTTAAAGATTTGTTTGGCGCTATGCCATTATAAGTGCTATCGCTTGTAATATCTAATGTGTCTATCTTATTTTTTAAACCACTAAGCCCACAGCTTTCACATGAACAAGCATAGGTTTGGTTTACTAAAAAAGAAAACGGATTCTCTTCTTTAGCAACACAATCATTTACAAAAATATAGTTTATAAAAACAGAATCTACCGTAGTAATTACGCCTGTATCTATTATTGCTTTTGCAGATCCATTAGTGGTTACATTTATTTTTGTAATATCATAAAACGGCTGGGTTTGCTCTGGACATTTACAACAACTAATGTATAAAATATTGCATAAAATAAATACCGCAGGTATGATAATAATTTTTTTATAATGCATATTTTTAAGACTGTATTTACAGTAAAAATGCTGCTTCCAACAAGGAATACATAATATTTTGTATAAAAAAAACAGGCTTACAACCTGCTTTCTATTTCTTTAGATAATCGTTCAAAAATATCTCCTACACTTCCCTCACCTGCTACTTTTACCACTTTATCTGTTTGGCGGTAGTAATCTGCTACTGCTTCTGTTTTAGTTTTATATTCAGTTACTCTAGCGGCTATTATTTCTTCGTTGCTATCATCACTACGCCCACTAGTTTCTCCTCTTTTCAATAATCTTTTTATAAGCTCTGGCTCACTTACTTCTAATGCTATCATTACCGCTATAGATTCTTTTTTAAATTCTAATAATTTATCCAACGACTCTGCCTGTGCAGCTGTTCGTGGAAAACCATCAAATAAAAAACCTTTTGCTTCTTTATTATTATCCAATGCAGAACTTATCATTCCCACCACCACTTCATCTGGTACCAAGTGTCCTTTGTCCATCAATTTTTTTGCCTCCATTCCCAATGGTGTTTGATTACTAATTTCAGAACGTAACAAATCACCCGTACTTAAGTGGATAAGCCCGTATTTTTTTATAATATTTTCACTCTGCGTTCCTTTTCCACTGCCAGGAGGGCCAAAAAGTATTAAATTGAACATATAAATGCAAAAATTTTTCGTGTCGGGTAAAGATAAGGTAAAAAAGTTTTTTTAATTTCATGTTTTTCTTATTCTTTAAAAAGAAAAACTATACATATTTAAAATAATAATATTTGAGTATTTTTATGGTTTTTTCTTAAAAAAATTCATTTTTACGGCTATATTTACAATTATTTAATCATTTTCTACTTTTTAATTCAACTTCTTTATGGAAAATACAAAGTTAAGTACGTTGGCAGAAACACTCATAGGTTCTGAAATAGTGAAATTAGGTGGTATTATAAAAGACAAAATTAGTAAAGGTGACCATATTTACAATTATACCATAGGTGATTTTGATTCTGCTCAATTTCCTATACCAGCTAATTTATTACAAGAAATTACTGCAGCATATCAAAAAGGATATACAACATATCCTGTAGCAGATGGTGAAGCAGACCTTAGAAAAGGGGTAGCAAATTTTATAAAAACTAGAGAGGGTTTAGATTTTGCTGCCAATGAAATTTTAATAGGAGCTGGTGGGCGACCATTAATTTATGCATTATATAGAGCAATAGTAGACAAAGGCGATAAAGTTATTTATCCTGTGCCTAGCTGGAACAATAACCACTATACGCATTTTACTGAAGGAGAACATATTTTAATTGAAGCAAATAGAGAAAATAATTTCATGCCTACGGCTGCACAAATACAACCACACATAAAAGGTGCTTCATTATTAGCATTGTGCTCACCATTAAACCCAACAGGCACGGTTTTTACCAAACATGATTTGGAAGCAATTTGCGATTTGGTAATTGAAGAAAATAATAATAGAGCTGCTGGGGAAAAGAAATTATATGTTATGTATGATCAAATGTACTGGACCTTAACTTTTGGTGATACTATACATTACAATCCTGTAAGCCTACGCCCTGAAATGAAAAAATATACCATTTTTGTAGATGGAATAAGCAAGGCATTTGCGGCCACTGGAGTAAGAGTAGGCTGGAGCCTAGGGCCAGCAGAAGTGATTGCAAAAATGAAAGCTATAAACAGCCATGTAGGCGCTTGGGCTCCTATGGCTGAACAAAAAGCAGTAGCACAATTTTTATTACAAGAAGATCTATTAAATAATTATTTTGATAATTTTAAAAAAGAAGTTGCATACAGGTTAGATAATATTTACAGCGGCTTTGAAAACCTAAAGAATGAAGGATTTACCGTAGATGCTATTAAACCTCAAGCTGCTATTTATCTTACAGTACAAATAAACCTTGTAGGCAAAAAAGCTGGAGAAAAATTACTTGAAAAACAAGCTGACGTAACTGCTTATATACTTGATGAAGCTAAACTTGCCATTGTGCCATTTAATTGTTTTGGTGCAAAGGATGATAGTACTTGGTATAGAATAAGTGTAGGTTGTGTAAAAAAAGAAGAGATAAATGAAATGTTGGGCAAATTAAAAGTAGCCTTGCAAAAATTAAAAAACTAATTAGTTTCTATTATTAAAAAATACAAACGGCTTTTCTAATTTTTTTTGGCGAAGTTGTTTTTTTATTTCTATAGGATTGGTAAATTTTTTGTGTCTATTAAGGTCTAAAATTTCATGAGCTCTTACAAAATTATCTAGCCTTTCTGTAGTAAAAAGTATTTCGTTTAATTGCATAACTTCCTTGTCTATTTGCTGCTGCGTCATTAAACGCTGGCTAAACATTACAAGAAGGTCTCTGTTAGATGTCATACAATTTTTTATTAATATCCTACCATACCTTTACAACCGCAACCGTTTTTTCCACCTACACCTTTTTTACTGCTTGCACAGCTGCTAGCAAATAAACTAAGTATAATAAGTGCTAATGATGTTATTTTTATGATACTTTTCATAACGCTAAGTTACAAAATAACGTATTTTTTTATAAAAAAGTTTTTTGTTTGCCTACAAATACACCAAATGTTAACAAATTGAATACAGCAAAAACAGTACTTGTAGCTCCACTTGACTGGGGATTAGGCCATGCAACTCGTTGTATACCTATAGTAAAAGATTTGTTATTGCAGGGTTTTGAAGTACTTATAGCAGCAGATGGCAAAATTTATGATTTACTATATTTAGAGTTTCCTCAACTAACTTTTTTGCCTTTGCAGGGATATAAAATTGGTTATAGTTATAAAAAAAACAGTTTTTTTTATAAAATGCTTCTGCAAATACCAAAAATATATAAGAGCATAAAGCATGAAAATAGATGGTTAAATAAAGTTATTAAAGAGCATAAGATTGATATCATCTTATCCGATAATCGATTTGGATTGTACAGCAAAAATGCAACATGTATTTTTATTACACACCAACTAAATATTAAAACGGGAAATCGTTTCAGTGAAAAAATTGCACAAAAAATAAACTATGCTTACATAAATAAGTACAAGGAATGTTGGGTAATTGATGATGCTACTGAAAACAATTTAGCTGGTTCACTATCGCATCCTAAAAAAATGCCTGCTATACCTGTTCATTACATTTCTGCATTGTCTCGTTTTAATTATTTTAAAGCAGAAAAAACAAATGATCTTTTAATGGTTCTTTCTGGCCCAGAGCCACAGCGTACTATTTTTGAAAAAATTTTAATTGCTCAAGTGAAGGATTTAAAAATAAAAATGATTTTAATAAGGGGCTTGCCAAATGAACCAGAGCAATTAATAAATGAAAATAAAAATCTTGTTATACTGAATCATTGCAATGCACATGCTTTAAATAAAATAATACTAGCTTCAGAAATAACTATTTCCCGTAGTGGTTATACGAGTGTAATGGATTATGCTATTTTACAAACAAAAGTAATATATGTACCTACACCAGGGCAAACGGAGCAAGAATATTTGGCAGCATATTTATCAGAAAAAAATTATGGCGTTACTGTTCTTCAAGAAGGTTTTAATATCAATACAGCTTTTGATGCTATAGCTAATATCAACCTTGTGCCATACCCTTCTTTTAATGAGCTTGCATTAAAAGAAGCCATTAGGAGCCTGCTATTATAAAACCAGTTTCATTTTTATTGTTACTGCAAATTATACTTTTGGCCCCTGTTTCATAAAAATATACTGTACAGTTTTTTTGTATTTTACCAAGTGCTTCTATTATTATTTTATTGGATAATAAGCCTTCGCAAAAAACAATATTATCAGCTTTTTTTTCTTTTGCAATAGTTACTAAACCTGTTGCCGTTGTATCTATTGTTATTTCACAATCTACTAAGGTTATGTTTTTGTTTATTAATGTTTTTTTTGCTTCACTTATCTCTTTTGCTGAGCCAACTATCAACAAAATATCTTTCTGCTCTACTTTAACAATTACTTGCTTTGTATAAAATAATTTATTTTTAATAAACGCAGCATATTTGCCAATATTTATTACAAGGTGCATGCTTGCTTTTCTAAGCCATTGCTCGCTGTAATGCTTTTCTACAAATCGTTTTATAGCCCCATAAAAGTATATTATATAAGCTTCAGATTTTTTTTTGGTGCTTTCTCCTTTAAAATGTATAATGGTATTTTTTCCTAAATAATAATTTTGCAAACCCGCTTTTTGTATACGATAACTAAGGTCTATATCTTCTCCATACATAAAAAAAGATTCATCAAAGCCTTTTGTAATTTCTATAGCTTTTTTACTAATCATCATATATGCACCTGCCAGCACATCTACTTTATTGTTTTCATTTTCTAATAAATATCCTGCATAATATTGTGCAAATATTTTTGAAGTAGGAAACACTTCTGTTAAGTGTAGCATTTTAAAAAAACCACCCATGGGAGTTGGTAAAGTGCGTTTGCTTTCTTTTAAAAATTGTCCACTTCCATCTATCATACGCACACCTATTGCACCACAATCTTTTTCTTTTTCAAAAAATAATAGGCATTTTATAAAACAATCTTCTGGCACAATGGTATCAGGATTTAAAAATAAAATGTGGTCCCCCTTTGCAAATTGTAGTGCATAATTATTGGCTTTACTAAAACCTAGGTTTTCTTTGTTCCAATAAAACTGAACGGAGGTAAACCTATTTTCTAAGTACAATCTGCTTTCATCGGTGGAATTATTATCTACAACAATAATTTCTGCAGCAATGCCATTGCATGCTTTTATTACTGAGAGCAAGCAATGCTCTAAGAAAAATTTTACATTATAATTTACGATGATAACAGATAGTTGCATTGCAATGCGAATAAAGAATATTTATTTGGAACTGCAAAATGGATTTTATTCATAAACAAGTCTTTAACTAAATATTTTATTTATAAAAGTTAAGAAATGTGCAACTAGTATCTTTGCTAAAAATAAATAGCTTTATTGTTTATGGAACGTACAGAAATAGCCTCTTTGGGAGAGTTTGGTTTAATAGACCATCTTACACAAAATAATGAAACAAGAAATAGTTCTACCATATTAAGTATAGGAGATGATGGTGCGGTGATAGACCATTTTGGTAGGCAAACCGTAATTTCTACAGACTTATTGTTGGAAGGAGTGCATTTTGATTTATCTTATACACCACTAAAACACTTGGGCTATAAAGCAGTGGTGGTAAACCTTAGCGATATTTATGCTATGAATGCAACCCCCACACAAATAGTATTGAGCATTGGTTTTAGCAACAGATTTGCCCTGGAATCTCTAGATGAATTTTACGAAGGTGTGTACGCAGCATGCGAAAAATACGGGGTAGACCTCGTGGGTGGAGATACCACTACATCGCTACGTGGGTTTGTAATAAGTGTAACTGCTATAGGTGAAGTAGCGCCAGATGCATTCGTAAAAAGAAGCGGTGCCAAAAGTGGTGATTTAATTTGTGTAAGTGGAGAACTGGGGGGTGCTTTTTTAGGATTAACATTACTAGAGAGAGAAAAAAGAATATTTGAAGAGACGGGTGCACAGCCAGACCTAGAAGCGCAAGCGTACATTGTAGGTCGTTTATTAAAGCCAGAAGCAAGGCAAGATATTATTGAGTTTTTTGCGGAGCAAGAAATTTTGCCCACTAGTATGATGGATGTAAGTGATGGTCTTAGTAGCGAAATAATGCACATCTGCAAGCAAAGTGAAGTGGGCTGTGTATTGTATGAAGATAAATTTCCGATGGCAGATGAAATGAAGGAGTTTGCTTACAAACTACAAACAGACCCTACTGCATGTTTCCTTAGCGGTGGCGAAGATTATGAACTGGTATTTACCGTACCACAAACGGATTATGAAAAAGTGAGGGTAAACCCAAACCTTAGCATTATTGGATACATTACAGATGCTGGCGAAGGGAAGCATTTAATAACCAGGGGCGGCAATAAACATGCGTTGGTGGCGCAGGGGTGGAACCATTTGAAGAAGTGAAGAATAACTTAAGTGTGGTTTATGTGTAAATTATCACATAAAATTGGATAATTGTGTGTAAAAAATCACATAAACAGCAGTTATGAGTAGTATTGATACTTTTATACTTTAAACCTCTAGTAGAAATAAACTTTTACTGTTGACCAAAGGTGAGTCGATATAAGGAAGTATTTTTGAAATATTGGTTTACTTGCCATCTTTTATTATTGTTTGGTTTGCATTAATTTCATTTCAAATTATGAATAAAATTTATTTTGCTTTTATATTTTCAATAATTGTATTTTTTTCATCCTGCGCCAGCAGCAACAAAAACTATACCCCCACAAAAAAATACGCACCAGCACAATTACAAAACGATTTTGTTTTATTAAAAAATATATTAGAGCAAACACACCCTGCTTTATATTGGTATACCCCTAAAGAAAAAATGGATGCTTATTTTGATAAGTATTACGATGTAATAAAAGATAGCATGACGGAACAGCAATTTGCATGGCTAGCAGTAGCTCCATTAATTAATAAAATACACTGTGGTCACACCAGTGTAAGCCTAAGCAAAAATTATAGCAAATGGGGAAAAGGTAAAGTAATGCCATCGTTTCCATTATTTGTAAAAGTGTGGAACGATAGCATGGCAGTACTTGCAAACTTACATGCAAAAAAAGATAGTATTTTTAAACGAGGCACTTTAATTACCTCTATAAATGGGGTACCTAATAAATTGATGATAAAATACATGCTGGAGTTTTTACCTGAAGATGGCTATGCAAGCAATGTAAATTACCATAGGCTTAGTGCAAATTTTCCTTATTACCATAGAAATATTTTTGGCTTAAGTAAAAACTATACTGTTGGTTTTATAGATAGTACTGGAAAAGAACAAAAAACAAGCATACCACTGTTTGCACCTATAAAAGATAGCAGCAAAAAAGACAGTACAAAGCCAATTGTAAAACCAGCAAAAAAAGTAAAACTTACCAGAGCAGAAAAGTTATTTCAATATAGGTCTTTATCGATTGACAGTTCAAAAAAATATGCAACGCTTACCTTAAATACTTTTACTGATGGGCACTTAAGAAAATTTTTTCGAAATAGTTTTAAAAAACTAAAAGAAGAAAAAATACAAAACCTTGTGCTAGACCTGCGAAACAATGGAGGTGGCAAAGTAAATATGAGTACCCTGCTTACAAAATACATAAGCAAAACATCATTTAAAATAGTAGATAGCGCTTACACACCTGCACGAGGGCTTGGTAAGTATGCAAAATATTTTAAAGGCAAATTTTTAAATAGCATACAAATGTATTTTTCATCAAGAAAAAACAAAGACGGAAACTACCATATAAGAAGAATGGAAAAACATTTTTATGAGCCTAAAAAGAAAAACTACGAAGGCAAGGTTTTTATTATAACAAGTGGTCCCACTTTTTCTGCCTCTACTATTTTTTGTAATGCTGTAAAAGCGCAGCCGCATGTAACATTGGTAGGTGAAGAAACGGGTGGTGGTTGGTATGGCAATAGTGGTATTATGATTCCAACTTTTACGCTACCCAATACACACTTAAAAATTCGTATGCCTTTATTTAAGATAGTACAAGTAAACAATGGGCAACCCAAGGGTACGGGCATAATACCAGATGTGCTGGTACCACCCAGCTACGATGCACTTTTAAAAGGGTATGATAAAAAAATGGAAGTGGTGAAAGATATGATTTTTAGCAATCCATAACAGTTAGTGATTTATTGTAAAGCTATCAGCATCCCTCAAAAATGGAAATTTATTTCTTACTTCCTGCAAGTTTTCTTTTTCTAGTTTTATGGTAAACATATCTTCATCATCTGCCTTGTGGTATAGCACCTGCCCTAATGGATCTACAACCATCGAGTTGCCGCTATGGTAAATATTATTACCATCATCACCTACTCTGTTTACACCAATTACATAACATTGATTTTCGATTGCTCTTGCACAAAGCAATGTTTTCCATGCATGGCTGCGACGCTCGGGCCAGTTGGCTACATATATTAAGATATCAAACTCTGCCTCTTTGTTTTCATTTGGTTGTTGCCTAGCCCATATTGGAAAACGCAAATCGTAACAAACTTGTAAATTTATTTTCCACCCTTTTGCTTGTGCTATTAATCTTTTGCTGCCTGCAGCATAGTGTTCATCTTCTTTTGCAAAGCCAAATAAATGGCGTTTATCGTATTGGCCATATTGGCCATTGGGTAGCATCCATATAAGCCTATTATAAAATTTATCTTCTTCTTTTATTATTACACTCCCTGTAAGTATTATTTTTTCTTCTGCGGCAATTCTTTTCATCCACTCCACGGTTTCACCATCCATTGTTTCTGCAAACGCTGTTGGGTTCATAGAAAAACCTGTGGTAAACATTTCAGGAAGCACAACTATTTCTGTTGGTTCTTCTCTGTTTTTTATTTTATTTTCAAGAGTGCGAAGGTTGGATGCTTTGTTTTCCCAATGCAAGTTGGTTTGAATTATACTTATGGTTAGTGGTTGCATTGCATGAAATTAATAAATTATTTTTGTTTTACCACATACCGATAAGAGACAAATAAAAATTATCTTTACTGTTTAATTAGATGTAACATCAAATGAACAATCATTTCACATATTTTTTAATATTGGCAGGTTCTGTAGCAGGTCCGCTAGCATTGAGTTTTGATAAAAAAGTAGCTTTTTATAAAAAATGGAAATATGTTTTTGCTGCAATGATTTTACCGGCCTTGTTTTATATAATTTGGGATGGATATTTTGCAGGCGAAAATATTTGGTTTTTTAATGAAAAATATATTGCTACAAAAGCAACAAACTATAATTTACCTGCAGAAGAAATTCTTTTCTTTTTTGTAGTGCCATATTGTTGCACTTTTGTATATGAATGTATTTGTACTTATTTTCCAATATTACAGTCAAATAAAAAAGCAGATACTATATTATGGGCAATTGCTTTTAGTGTAATAATTATTGCTTTTTTAAATTTAAAATTGAGGTACACAGCATACACTGGTATTTCTTTGGCTTTATTTATATTTTTTATTTTAGCTTTTAGAAAATATTTTTCTTCATTCAACAGCACTGCCTTTTTGGTAGCTTATGCAATTATTCTAATACCTTATTTTATTGTAAATGGTTTTCTTACAGCCATACCCGTTATTACTTACAACGATACAGAAAACCTTGCCATAAGAATTTATACCATACCTATAGAAGATGCATTTTATGGCATGCTGCTGGTAATGATGAATATTGTTGGGTATGAAAAAATGCTAAACCGCACCTCTAAACATTAAAATATGAAAACGATTTTATTTGCTTTTTTAATTTTTAGCGTAGGTTGTAAATGCTCTAAAACAAACAGTAGTAAAGCTACCATTGCACCAGAAGTTGCTGCAACTACAAACAATACAGATACTGCCGTAGCATTGCCATTGTGTATTAGTGAAATGATAACAAAAATGAAAACAGCGCCTGTAACAAATCCTCCAAGCAAAATTTATAGTTATACTTTAAGTAATAAAACAGTGTATTATGTAGAGGGAGTTTGTTGCGATAACTTTAGTGATTTGTATAATGATAGTTGCAAAATTATAGCACACCCCGATGGTGGCTTTACTGGTAGAGGAGATGGTACAATGCCTACTTTCCATGATGATAAAAAGAATGAAAAATTAATTTGGCAAGATAAAAGGAAGCAATAATTAAGCTTTGGTTTCTTTCCAGGTTTTGTAAGTGTTTTCCATTGATGGTCTATTAGGTTCTATTTCAGTAAGGGCTTGGCAGGGTTTACAAAGCTCATGCATTTGTGCAGGTAGTTGTTGGTACAATTCTGTTCCTTTTGTTTTCCAGTTTATCATCTCATCGCTTACTTCTTTTATTTTTTGTGCAGGATTGCCTACAATTAAACTACGGTTTTCAAAAACGGAATCTGCTTTTATAAAACTTAATGCACCTACAATACATTCATCGCCTAGTATTACATTATCCATTATAACTGCATTCATTCCTACCATACAATTTTTACCAACAGTAGCACCATGTATAATAGCACCATGCCCAATATGTGCCCCAGCTTTTAATAAAACAGTTACACCTGGGAACATGTGTACGGTACAGTTTTCTTGCACATTGCAACCATCTTCTACAATAATTTGCCCCCAATCTCCCCGCAGCGCTGCACCTGGGCCTATGTAGCAATTTTTACCAATAATTACATTGCCTGTTATGCAAGCCTGTGTGTGTATGTATGAGGAGGGGTGTATTACTGGGATGAAGTTGTTGAAGGAGTAGGTCATCGAATTATTATTTATTGCAAACCTAAATATTTTTCCGAAGTATGACTATTTTTACTTCAAAGAATTGAAACGTTGTATAACCTATAAGGTTTTTAAAGAGTTTATTAAATTTAAAGAATGCTCATAAAACCTTATAGGTTTGTGGACACTTTAATATGTTGATAGCATCACAGCCCCTTACTCCCCGTATTCACTAACAATTTTTCTGTTCTAAAACAAGTACCTTTAAAAATAGCAACAATATTTTCGTTTTGATTTGTAATGGTAATATGATACAAGCCAGTACTTCTTCCATTGTGTATTTCTTTTGCTTCTCCTATTAGGGTATCGCCTACAAAAATGGGTTTTATAAAATTTATAGATGTATCTAGTGCTACAGATAAAACATTTCTATTGTTGCAAGCAAATGCAAATGCACTATCTGCAAAAGAAAAGGCAATACCACCGTGCACTGTTCCCAAGCCGTTTATCATTTCTGGGCGTACCTTCATTTGTATTTTACTATACCCATCATTTATTTCCATAACAGAAATACCTAGCCATTGACTGAATAAATCATTTTGCATCATCTGCTCTACAACTTTTTGTGGCGTTATTTCGTTTGGCATAAATAATTATTTGGTAGGTGTAAAAATATTTTTAAAATCAAAAGCATAAGAAGAAGATCCATTCTTTTGCAAATGTGCTAGTCGTTCTTCTGCTTCATCAATAGTTGGCATTTTATCTGCATCTACATACCACAAAACATAACTAGGCTGGCCTAAATTTTCAAACCACTTTTTTCTATCTTTCATTACAAGCCTGTGTGCTGTGTTGTAAACAAAATCTTTTAAATGTTCGGGTGTTTCCCATACAGTAAAGTTTACAATAATCCGATCATCGTTATATGGATTGTAGGAAGTTGCATTGCCGTCTTCAGTTTTTAAGCGCCATACAAAACCCTTGCTTTGCTCACCAAGTAAATTTATTTCATCTAATTGTGCTACAAAATCTTTCATAATTGGGTCTTCTATATTTACCCCTATCATTCTGCTTATGTTTAACTGGGCAACATACTGCTTTTCTTTTCCCATAACTTAATTCATTATTTACCAGTAAAATTCGCTTTTCTCTTTTCCAAAAATGCATTTATACCTTCTTTATAATCTTCTGTTACAGCTGCTTTACGTTGCAATCTATCTTCTTCCAACAGTTGCTCATAAAAGTTTGCATGTAGAGAATTGTTTAAAGCAGTCTTTGTAAAAGCCAATGCCTGTGTAGGCATTTGTGCCAATGTATATGCTTGTGCATAAGCTTGCTCAGTAAATGTTGCATCTTCTATTACTTTATAAATCATGCCCATTTTTTCTGCTTCTGTTGCACTTACTTTATCGCCTGTCATCATCAATGCGCTTGCTTTTTGAAAACCAATGAGCCTAGGTAAAAAATAGGTACCACCACTATCAGGTATCAATCCTATTTTAGAAAATGCTTGTATAAAAGAAGCTGAAGAAGCGGCTAACACAACATCGCAACACAAAGCAATATTGGCACCAGCACCGGCTGCTACTCCATTTACAGCAGCTATTACAGGCATTTGCAAATTTCTTATTCTTGTAACAATTGGGTTAAAATGCTCTACCAATATTACTTCTATACCCAAAGGATTTTCACCAGTAAGCTCAGCAATATCTTGCCCTGCACAAAATGCTTTACCAGCACCAGTAATTAACACAGCCCTTACTGTACTTAGTATTGCACACTCATCTAAATACTTTTGCATGAGCAAAGCCATTTCTCTATTAAAGCTATTAAATTTATCGGGCCTATTAAGGGTTATGGTAGCAAGCCCATCTTTTATTTCAAATAAAATGGAAGACATATTGTTAGATTTTTTAATGATAGTAGTTTTATTAAAAGAAAGGTTTAGGAGTTTAGAGGTTTAGAAGTTTAGTTTTTTACACTTCAAAACTTTTTACATCTTTATGTTTTAGCAAAAAATTATTTACCTCATCGTAGTTTTTATCTTTAGCACCAATTCTGTAAATGTAAATTGCATCCATATCTTCTTTTACAGTTTTCATACAACGAAAAGTCATATCATATTTTTCAAAAAAATCTTCAATCTCTTTTTTAAAATGCTCACTATTAGGCAATATTTTTAATTTGTAATCTTTTACTCTGTGCAATTTATTTATATATCGTTGCACAGGCTCTAGTACAAACAATACAATTACAATCATTATAGATACCACAATTGCCAATGGATAATTGTGGTAACCTATTGCCATACCCAATGCAGCCGTTATCCAAATTAGCGCTGCAGTTGTAAGGCCATTTACTGTAATACCTTCTTTAAAAATTACGCCGGCACCAATAAAACCAATACCGGTTACAATATTACTAGCTATTCTGTCCGATGCACCATAACGGATATCTTTAGAAATAATGGTGTATAAGCAAGAGCCTACGCAAATTAATATCATAGTACGAAAACCTGCAGGCTTGCTACGAAATTCTCTTTCTATGCCAATAACAGCGCCTATAATAAATGCAAATGACACTTGCCCTATCTCCACAAAATAAATTGAAATATCCATTTATAAAATTAGAAATGATAAAAATTAATGAACCGTAAAGTTAATGAAAATATTTTTTTGTTAGTGGGCAGAAAAACCTTGATTGAACTTTAGTGGCGAGTTTATCCTGAGTTTATCGAAGGGCTCCGTTCAACAGTAAATCTTTTGGCATCTTTTATTATGTTTTACGAACGAAGCGAATAAAGCCCCACTTTAAAAAAAATAAAATCTAAAGTCACTTTCATTTTTAGAAATCTACAAGAAAAAAAATAAAGTTCGAATTAAAAAAAATCTAAAATCTTTAAATCAGCAATCAAAAATCCCTAGTGGCATTTAAAATAATCAAACGGTTCTTTACAATCATTGCACTGGTATAAAGCCTTGCAAGCTGTAGAGCCAAATTGGCTAAGCAGTTTTGTGTTAGCAGATTTGCATTGTGGGCAACTAGGCATTTCATCTTCGTCATTAAAACTACGCTTTGGTGGAGCTATGCCATACGCTTTTAGTTTTTCTTTTCCTGTTTCTGTCATCCAATCGGTTGTCCATACAGGCATGAGTACAGAAGTGATTTTTATTTTTTTGTACCCATGTTCAATTAGTTTAAATCTAATATCCATGCTTATAGCATCCATAGCAGGGCAACCGCTGTATGTTGGCGTAATGATAACTTCTACTTCATCATCATTCATTTTTACATCTCTCACAATTCCTAAATCTAAAATAGACAATACAGGAATTTCTGGGTCGCACACTTCTTCTAGTAAAGAAAATACAGCCTCCCTAAATCCCTCCAAAGGAGGGAATTGGGGAATTTCTATATTTATTGAGTCGATCATTGATTTAATACTATTACTTTTATTAAAACGACTAAAATTTGGATAAGATTAAAGATAATTACATTTCATCTTCTATAAAATTAACCAACTTTTATTTTTCTATTTAATTTCTATAACATTTTGTAAATTTCCATCTGCAAGTCTTTCAAATAACTTTGGTATTAGTTCTTTCAACGTTTCCCTTCGATTATCAATTGCACACAAAACAAAAATGCACAAAGGAAGCCTTTCTAAGTTCTGTTGATATGGAAGATTTCGGTCTACTGTAATAAAAATTTCAAACTCTTCTGATATCATAAGTTTTAATAGTTCACCATTCTTTTTACCTAGCCAATCTTTATCTCTAACTGTAATAACTTCGTGTTCTTCGCCAAAGTCATATTTTAATTTTCTAGGTAAACTTTCATCAAGCAAAATTTTCATGCAAAACTTTTTCAGTTGTTAAAGATTGTTTCGCCATTTCTAAAACTGCTATGGCAGACGCTTTAGAAACAGATGGAAAATCGTCTAAAAATTCAGCTAAATCTTCACCCCCTTCAATGTAGTCAAACAAATTTTTTATTGGAACTCTTGTGCCAATAAATACAGGCGTTCCACTTAAAATTTCTTGATCAATATTAATATGTTTATATAGCATAGTTTTCATTTTATGATTAATGTTAAAATTACAATTTTTGACAATATTTGCAACAATTAAGTTTTACATTGTACTTGAAGTAATAAAATAACCTTACCACTCCGCACCTGGATAAACCCTTTGTAGATATTGCAATTCAGCAAGTATGTAACCAAGTTTTTCTGAATGAACTCCATTTTTACCACCTTGCTGCATGAAAGTATTTTCAGGTATTATTAATGTTGCTTCATTTAAAATAGCACTCACTTTTTCCATCCAAGCATCTTTTAATAAATTACTATCAGGAATAATATTTTCTTCTGCCAAAGCTTTTTCGTAATCGGCAGATACAAACATTTCACCAGTGTATTGCCAAAGTGTAGTAACAGCTTTTTGCATTCTTTCATTACTCTCTTGTGTGCCATCACCCAAGCGTATTACCCACTCTCCACTCCACTTTACATGATACGTAACTTCTTTTAAAGATTTAGCAGCAATGGCAGCAAGCTGTTCATCTTTGCTAAACTGTAATTTTTCGTATAAAAAATATTGATATACACTAAAGAAAAACTGACGTAAAATTGTTTGTGCCCAGTCTCCATTTTCTTGTTCTGTAAGCAACAGATTTTTAAATTCTCTTTCAGTTCGTAAATAGGCAAGCTTATCTTCAGTTGTCTCCCCACCAATTAATGTTGCAGCGTATTGATAAAAATTTCTACACTGTCCAATTAAATCTAATGTAATATTTGTAATAGCAATATCTTGTTCCAAAATCGGCCCGTGCCCACACCATGCTCCATTTCTTTGGGTAAGTATCAAAGTACTATCGGCTAAGTGAAGTATATAATCAATTATATTTTTTTGCTGCATCAAATGTTTATTTTACTAATAATTTACTCATTATCCCAACTGTAATAATTATGGTCATTATCCAATACAAAATTTGTTTTTGGATATAGTTTATTACCAACTTCATTCGATTTTGCAGTTTCTAACATTAAGCCACAAGCATTTGTTGTTATACAAAAAGCTTTACATGCATCAATGAGTTGTACAGAAATTCCTTTTCCTCTATAACTTTCAGTTACATACAAATCATTTAATAATAATAATTTTTTCATTCTTGTAGATGAAAATAGTGGATACAATTGTACAAAACCAACAATTTTATTTTCTGCATTTTCTGCAACAAAAATGGTTGATTCTTTATTTTCAAACCTTTCTAATAAAAAGTTTTTAGCTGCTACTATATCCGAAGGCTTTTCATAAAAAACCCTGTATGCATCAAACAATAAAGCAACTTGCTCTACCTCAGTTTTGTTAATTTCTCTTATTTTCATCATTCATTACATTTTTAAAAAAGATTTTACATGTGTCCTACTTCGTCGGGAATTTCATAAAAAGTTGGATGCCTGTACACTTTGTCTTCTGCAGGTTCGTAAAACGATTGTGCATCATCAGGGTTACTTGCGTGAATATATTTACTTTCCACCACCCACAGGCTCACACCTTCTTGCCTACGAGTGTAAACATCTCTTGCATTTTCCATTGCCATAGCTGCATCTGCTGCGTGCAAGCTACCGGCATGTTTATGATCTAAACCTTGCTTGCTACGAATAAAAACTTCCCATAAAGGCCAAGCCGTATCTGCTGAAGTTTTTTTTATTTCCTCAGCACCTGCTTTTTCTTCGCCACCAAAATCGCCGTAGTAATATTTTTGAATGTATGTTTTCATAAAAATCTTTTAATTATTCTTTAATAAAAGTTGCCTGATGTTGTACTTTAAAATTTAAAGAATTTGCAATAAAACACATTGAATTTGCTTTTGAATGTAATGCATTTGCTTGTTCTTGTTGTGCTATATTTTTTAAAGTAACGGTTGGGTATAATATTATTGAAGTAAATTTTCCACCGCCATCTGCTGTTTCTTCCATAATGCCTTTTGCATTGTCTATATAATTTGAAACTACAATACCAGCATCGCTACACAAATGTAAATACCAAAGCATGTGGCAGCTGCTGATAGAAGCCAATAATAAATCTTCAGGGTTATGCTTTGTACTATCTCCCAAAAATGCAGGGTCAGATGAACCACTAATTACTTCTTTTCCATCTACCATAATCTCATGGCTTCTTTCATACGATTTATAGCCTTTCGTTCCTTCGCCTGTATTGCCAGTCCATTTTACCGTTAATGAATAATGATGTGCTTTCATTAAAATTATTTTATAACATACAATTTTTTTGCCCTGTCAATATCTATTGCTGTTGTCATTTCTAAAAAATAATCTAACTGCCAAGCTTGTGTTTGAATAGCTTGTTTGTTGATAGCTATGTCCCAAGGCGGATAAACTCGTATTCCTCTTTTGCCTTCAATATTATTTTTAGTAAATATTTTCTTGTCTCCTAAAATGGCTTTTGGAAAAACAAACTGCCCAAACTGCACTTTATTCCTACAACTTATTACAACCAAATCAATATCATCTACTACACAAAAAGGCTTTGTAATGCCTTTTGTATTTCTTTTCCATATAGTAACAAACTGCCCAATTTTTGTAGGGGTAATTTTTGCCTCTCGGTATAAAATTGATAATTTATTTATTTCAAAAGTACAAGCACTATATGCTGTACTTTCATTTTCTATTTTAATATTTTTTAGTTCTACATTTAATTTACTGGACAATATTTGTTTTACTACAATTAAATCAGCTGATAAATTATCATTCATTTTACGCCACTTTCTTTATTAAACGCTCCGCTTTTTTCTTTGCATGCGCCACAGCCGCTTCTCTTACCCATGCACCATCGTCGTGTGCTTTTTTTCTTGCATCCAATCTTTGTTTATTGCATTGCCCATTGCCTTTTACTACATTCCAAAATTCATCCCAATTTATTTCTCCAAAATCATAATGCTTTCTTTCTTCGTTCCATATTAATTTATCATCGGGCAATGTCATCCCAAGCACTTTTACTTGCTGCACGGCCATATCTATAAACTGCTGACGTAGCTCATCATTGGTTTTTCTTTTTATCTTCCATTTCATGCTTTGGTCATTATTGGTGCTTTCGCTATCCTTTGGGCCAAACATCATAAGCGCTGGCCACCACCATCTGTTTATTGCATCTTGACACATGGCTTTTTGTTCAGCAGTTCCATTACTCAGTACCATCAATGTTTCAAAACCTTGCCTTTGGTGAAAACTTTCTTCCTTACATATACGCACATTGGCACGTGCATAAGGCCCGTACGAAGTTCTGCAAAGCATTACTTGGTTTAGTATAGCTGCACCATCTACTAGCCAACCTACAGCACCCATATCTGCCCATGTAAGTGTGGGATAATTAAAAATGCTAGAGTATTTTGCTTTGCCGCTATGCAAATCATCAATCATCTGCTCACGGCTAGTACC
>JAYVID010000264.1:0-3687 GCA_043770525.1 Ferruginibacter sp. | reverse complement strand
TTCAGTAAAATCGTTGGTAGCAAAAAAACTACAACTACCGGTTTTAATATTTGATGAAATAGATACCGGCATAAGTGGTGAAGCAGCAAAGCAAGTGGGTATTATTATGAAAGACCTTTCAGTAAGCCACCAATTGATAGCCATTACACACCAACCACAAATAGCCGCCAAAGCCGCAGCACATTATTTTGTATATAAGCAAATTGTAAACGATGCCATACAAACATCTGTTCGCTTACTAAACGACGATGAAAGAATTGTAGCCATTGCACAAATGCTAAGTGGAGAAAAACCTACGGCAGCAGCTATTGAGAATGCGAGGGAGATGATGAATTAGGAAAACGTTCAAAGTTCAAGGCTGTCCCTAAACCTATAAGGTCTTAGTGTAAGCATTGCTATTTATTGAAGTATTTAAAAGATCTAGTTGGTTTCAAATGAAGATAAATTAATAAATGCAAAAGGAATGATGTATCAGGTAGATGCAGATCCACCACGAAAAATAAATAACATCTTGGCATAATAATTGATATTCTTCATTAATCAAAACAACATCAAAACATAAACTTTACTTAATAAAAAGCTGCATGAAAAATATTTCCTTAAAATTTTTATTACTAGGTGTTATATCACTTCTATTAATTAATTGTTTTAGTTGTAAAAAATCTAGTAATGAAACAGCCATTATAACTGCTCCAATTATAACACCCACTCCTGCAAGTGAATATTATTTTGAATGTAAAATAAATGGAGAATTAAAGACATTTAATGCAAGTTTAATAGCCAATGATTATCTTCAAATTGCAAATAAGCATATTCAATTTAGAGGTTACATACAGGGTAATACAGGCCCTTTCTTCGAAATTAAAATTGGAAGTTTTGAAGTTGGTGTTATAATAATTCCTAAAACATATAACAAACAAAGTGGAATGAGTTATTTTAGCGCTGTTTATTTTAATACAGCTCTTGCTCCATCTTTACTTCAGAATTATCCGCCTGATTTTCAAGTAACAATTACTGAAATTAATAACACATTTGTAAAAGGTACTTTCTCAGGTACACTTACCAATGGAAATAATACAGTTACAGCAGTTCTAACAGAAGGACGATTTTCTGTAAAACATTGTACAGTCGGTTGCTAAACAATCTCACAACCCATACAAAAACCTATACAAATCGTCTTCCTTATTTAAATTTAATTTTTGTTTCAATCTGTACTTACTCATCCGAATGCTTGTGGGTTCTACATTTAGCAATGTAGCCATTTGCTTTGATGATAAATTTAGTTTTACATAACTGCAATACTTTAAATCGAGCGCTGTTAATTTGTTATTGCTTTGCAGTTGTAGTTTTTCTATAAACTCGGGTTGTATATCTTTAAAATTATTTTTTATAGTATCAAAATCTTTGTCTAGCCTTATTTCTTGGTTTATTATTCTTGCTAGATGATGAATGGTTTTATCGTTTATATCTTCCGAAAATAATTTTTCTTTTAGGCTTTGTAGCACTTCATTTTTATGTTCTACTTGCAAATTACCTGCTACCAACTCGTTTTGTATTTGATTTTTTTGTGCCTCTATCAATTTTTTTTCTACTTGCAGTCTTGCTGCTTCTTCGGTTTTAAGTTTTGCTTTTTCTTCTAGCAAAGCGGTTTCTAGTTTAAGTTCTTGTGCTTTGGCCTGTAAAAGGTTTTGCTGTTGAATAGATAGGTTTAATCTAAAATGATAAGACCTAAACATAAAAATTAAACTCAATAATAAAAGTGCTGTTATACCGAATGAAAAATATTTTTGCCTGTCGCTTAATTTATTCTTTTCGTTTAGCAGTTGTATTTGCTCATTCTTTTTTCTAAACTCATATTTTGCATCGAGCAATTGGTTGTTCTTTTTTTGCTCCACCTCAAGAAACTTATTATAAGCTTCCCCATATTTTTCTTGATATTCAAAAGCCAATTTAAAATCATTTTTTTTCTTGTAAAGCTGCGATAAGCCATAATAAATTTTAGACAATAATATTGGCTGCTCCGAGTTTAAACTATTTGCATTTACCAATGCCTTAGTAAGCAATTTTTCTACTGATGCATAATCATTATTTTGATAAGCCAATTCAGAAAGTAAGCCATAACAATTAGCCTCTACATCAACATCTTTGGTAACGAGTGCACTTTCCAATGCTTTATTTATGTGAAAATAAACCGAGTCTTTTTTTGCCGGCATATAATTTTGATAATAATGCACAGCCGTATTTAAAGAAAGCACGCCATATTGCGTTTGCGAAATGATATATTGTTCATTTTTTTTAAATATTTCTATTCCTTTATTAAAAGAAATTAAAACAGAATCTAGCAATAGTTTATGCTTCGTTTTATTGTATTGATCAGAAAAATTAGTGCCGTAAGCTTGCCAAGCTTTGCTTAATATTTCTCCATCGTTTGTTTTTAATGCTGCTTGTAAACATAAATTGGCATATTTATTTTCTAAATCTACATTATTATTTATTGCATAAAAACCATAAATACCATAATATATTTTACTTAATAAAATAGCGTTGTCTGCCTTTTCGGCAAATTTTAATGCTTTAAAATAAAACGCTAATTCAGTTTCATCTTCCAACGCTTCTAATGAAAGGCTTTTGCAATAATTAGCGTACCCATTGGCATAATCATCTTTTGAAAGTTTGGCAAAAGAAACGGCATTATCCGCCGCCCATATCATTTTTGTGTATGCATTATTTTGCCTGTAAATGATGGTGGCAATACCAAACACTTTTGCCTTTAGAATATTATTATTAGTCTTACCGCATAATACCAAACATTCGTTTAAAAATGCGTTGCTTTTTGCAGTATCCACATATCTTATGGCTTCTGCCAACTCTGCTTTATATAAAATAAAATTGTCATTTGTGGGGAGGGTTGATGATATTTTTTTTTGTAAAGAATCGATTAGTTTTTGCTGTGCATTTGCAGAAAAAACAAAAAGAAAAAGGTAAATGAGGAGGGAATACATTTTTAGCATCAATCAAATATAGGAAAACAATGTGGTGATGAGCAAAACTTACTATGTAAATTAGAAATATGCTGTGTTTATAAGTTTGAAATTTAATTTATTAATAACTAATACTTTATAAAATGTGCAACAATAAAATAAATTCTAAAAAACTAAGATGTAGATGCTTTGTATACAGCAAAATTTGGCAAAAAAGTGTTGTTGGGTTTAAATTTGGCATATTGAAAAATGAAAAAAATGTAAAAGAAAAAATGTATGCTAGTAACGTATGAGATTCGTTCTTTCCATCATAAAACGGTAAATGTAGCAACAGACATTTGTCATTTGTGCCTACAAAAAGGCGAATTGAAACTACATTTAATGCAGAAATATGTATGGTGCTTTTTGTTATTAGGTTCTACCCTACCTTCTAAAAAATATGCGGTTTTAGAATGTGCAAGTTGCGAAAAAAACATCCCCACAAAAAATTGGAGCAGCGAAATAAAAGCTATTTATAATGCTGAAAAAGCACTGTTAAAAACACCGGTTCGTTTTTGGAAGGGTTGGCTTTTTTTGATGTGCCTTATGGTTGGTACATATTTTTGGATATTAAAGGGGCACAATCGAAGTAAGAAAATAACAAGCGTAAGTACCGAATTGCAATCTATTAAAGAAGGAGATGTTTTAGCTGTTGCAAAAGAATTTA
>JAYVID010000263.1:0-4676 GCA_043770525.1 Ferruginibacter sp. | reverse complement strand
GTCAGTATACTTGGTAAAAAAATCTGAAATTATCATAGCTAATTATTTTAGTCAAATATACTAAAATAATTAGTTTAAACCAAATAACGGACAGTCATTGTTTATTTGATATAAAAAATTGCTACCAACTGTGTTTATATTACCAAATTCATTATTACTTATATAAACTATATCATTACTTACATTATTAATAGGCCTCATTACCCTTATCATTCCATAACCGTTATTAGTAGAAGTAAAGTTTTGTTTCCATACTCCAACTCCCCAATTTGGCGCTGATCCACCAATTTTATTACTATCTATTCTAAAATTATCTTTTACATCTGTTACAACAATTGCTCCAAGTGCAGTAGCTCCATAAAATACATTTTGAGATACCATTTCCTCTGGTTGATATAACCTATTTTTTACAATCCTGCTATTTGCTCCACCATCTGTATATTTTATTGCTTCATCAAAAAATCGAAAAAATTCGTTTTCTCTTATTACATTATTATTTCCCTCTTCTATTACTAAGCCTTTATAAGTAAAGCCAGAAGAAGGCCCAATTTTACAATTATTTATTACAGCATCATTTACTGCAAACAAGTTATTAGCATCATAATTCAATAAATTTCTTCTTCCTAAAAAAATGAGCCCTTCGCTTCTTCCCTCACCTTGCACATTTACAAAATGCACTCCTCCTTTATTTGCATTGTTTAAATAAATGATAGCTGGTGTAGTTTGATCAACTTGATTTAACGTAAGATTATTTGTTGTTCCTTGCCCATTTGCACGCCCATCTATGTGTACGTTAGAAATACTATCTATCATGAACATTGGATAAGCTCCTGAGTTATTAAGTACAAGAGAGCTAACATTTGCAGCTAGCCTTATTGTAATAGATTGTATTAACTTATTATGAATATTAGGATTAAATTTTACAGTTCCTCCTTCTGACGCAAAAGAATAATTAGATTGCAATTCTATTACCAAATTAGGTCCCAAATGTTTACAAACCGCATCTTGTAATAGTGCATTTATTGTGGGGTAATCACCAGGTATTTTTTTTATACCAGCAATTAATGGCATAGGGGTGAGTTGAGTTATTATGGAAGTATCAGAATTTACAAAACCATTACTTGCAAAACCTCTAAAAGTATAAAGTGAGTCTGGCTTTGCTTGAGTTTCATTATGAACATATGAGTTACCAATACCTGTAACTGTTGTTGAAAAATATTTATCAGAATGGAGATAGTTAGTGCTATTTATTTTCCTTTCAAGATAAAAGGCAGATTCATTTGTAGAGGAATCAATAACATTTACAGAAAAACAAGCTGGCAGTAAGTTGCTAAAAGTTAGTAACGGTTTTTTGGGTTTTAGAGTATCTGGTTCAAAGCTATATTTTGTATTTGCAGGAATTTCATCACCATTTGACACAATAGCTGCATAATTTATAATGGGTATTTGTGGTGTAGTTTGCACATCAATACATGCCACACTACTACCTTTTAAAATTTTTGTTTTACAAAAAGAGCTATACTGAAAAGGACCACCAAAAGCAACTACCCCTTGATTAACAAAATCAATTTTTCCTATCCTTTCAGTTAGCCATAATTGAAATTTTACTTGTTGATTACCGCCCGAAAATACCCCACTCCACTCTACAATAAATTTCCTTGAAGGAAAAGTACCCATTAATTTATAGGAACAAACAAATTGATTTGCACCATTACTAAAAGGAACAATAACTGAATCCTGATTAGTAATAATACTTTGATCTATATTTTTACCAAATTTTAAAAATCCATAAGCGGATAAAGAAAACTGACTGAATTCATCTACTCCGTATCTAAATTTAAACCCTGATGGAAAAGAAATAAGAGAAGTAGCTTTTACTCCTGATACTGGAAAAGTAACTAATGTTGCACCAGTCATATTTTCTAATGAAGAAATTGAAGTTGAAAATTTAAATGATGTAGCATTCCAAACATTGTTTTGAGCATTAACTATATAAGAAAATAAGGCAATAAATGAAATTGCAGTAAAAGTTTTCTTCATAATAAGAATTAAAATTAAAGGTAATAAAATAATCGAAACATATTGTTAATAAAGCGTTTAAATGTATTTTCCTTAAAAAAGTTTTATCAAATCTTATACTTCATCTTAAATACTCCATGCTTTACGAGAGAAGAAATCAATATTCTTCCCTACTCTTTCTTCACCGAAATAACCGGCACCGCTTTCTCCCTTATCAATTTATTCAACTCCACAACATCATCATCCATTAGCTTTTTCAATTTACTCAATTGTACATCTGCCATAGTAGAAAGGTCTGTGTAAGCTTGCCTCAATTGCTTTGTAGGTGCATTATTGCCACTATTGGCATAATCATACAAACCACTTATTTTATCGTTTAAGCGTATAGGATAATTCAATACATCTTGCCCACTCTTTGCTTTTGTTTGGTACAATGCTTCTTCAATAGTAGTCAATTGTTTGGTTATAGTATCACCTTTTTGTTTTATTTCTTTTGGCAGGTCTTTACCCATGCGATCTGTAAATCCATTTATTTGTGTGCGTATATCTCGTATGTTTTTTATAGATTTTTGTATATCGCTGAACTTATCTCTTATGCTTAACAAAGTGGTAAATTGTTCTTCGTATTCTTGTTGGCTAATTTTATAAGATGGGTTTGCTAAAATAGTAAACGCTTGCTCCGAAGAATCTTTACCCACTTTTACTTTTGCAAAATACTGCCCTGGCGCAGCTTTTGGCCCTGCTACTGTTCCGTTCCACAAAATCATACTTTCTATTTTTTCTGCCTCAGGGTAGTACATATCCCATACAAATTGGTTCATGCCTTTGCTTATTTCAAACTTATCTTTTTTCTCTTTTGCATCAGTAGCAAAAGTTTTTATCAGCTTTTTATTTTTATCTAAAATAGTAACACTAGCCTTTGTGCTATCCAAAACATCTTTAGCATAAAAATTTATTACCGCACCATTCGCAGGGTTTGTACCAGCATTTTTTGGGTTGGTATTTACAAAACCATCTCTTCTGTAACTCTCATTTATGGGCAATACATACAAGTTTTTATTTAAAATATTTGCATCAAATTGTTGTACAGTCGTAAGGTCATCTAACACCCACAATGCACGCCCCTGCGTAGCTACAATAAGATCGTTGTTTTTTATCGTCATATCTGTTATTGGTACAATGGGCAAGTTTTGTTGAAACGATCTCCAGTTTGCACCATCATCATAACTTATATACATGCCATATTCTGTACCTGCATACAACAAACCTGCTCGCTTTTTATCAGCACGTATGGCTCTTACAAAGTGCATGGCATTTATACCATTGGTTATTTCCTTCCATGTTTTACCATAATCTTCTGTTTTAAAAATATATGGTTTAAAATCATCCATTTTATATTTTGTGCCAACGATGTATGCTGCACCTTTTTTAAAAGGGTCAACATCTATACAATTCCACATCATCCATTTGCCTGCTGCAGCCGGTGTAACATCTGCCCAAGTTTTACCTCCGTCTTTACTCATATTCACCCTACCATCATCGCTACCTGTCCACAATAAATCTTTTTCGTAAGCACTTTCAGTAGCAGTAAAAATGGTACAATAATATTCTACCGATGTATTGTCTTGCGTAATAGGGCCACCACTACTTTTTTGTTTTGCTGTATCGTTTGTAGTAAGGTCAGGGCTTATCATTTCCCAAGACTGTCCTTCGTTTTCTGTAACAAATAAATGCTGCGCACATGCATACAAACGCTTAGGATTGTGCGGCGAAAAAAATATCGGAAAGTTCCATTGAAAACGATACTTCATTGAGTTTACACCAGCCCCCAGCGGATTATCAGGATACACACTGATGGCTCTATTCTCTCCTGTTTTATGATCGAGCCTACTCAAATAGCCACCATAGTTTCCACCATAAACCACATCAGGGTTTAAAGGATCTGCCACAATATGCCCACTCTCCGAGCCAGCGGTAGATTGCCATTCGTTGGTAGAAATTTGTCCTCCATCACTAGCACTTAATATACGTATGGCACTATTATCTTGCTGTGCTACCAATATTCTATATGGAAAATGATTATCGGTAGAAACCCTGTAAAACTGCGCTGTTGGCTGATTTTCGTAAGTGCTCCAATTATTACCAGCATCAAAACTTACCTGTGCTCCACCATCATCAGCAACTATCATTCTATTGGCATCTTCGGGGTCTATCCACAAATCGTGGTGGTCGCCATGCGGAGTGCTTATGCTTTTAAAAGTTTTACCAGCATCTGTACTTTTGTAAAAACCTACGTTTAACGCATACACAATATTTTCATTTTTTGTATCGGTAAATATTTTACTAAAGTACCATGCCCGTTGTAAAATATTAGCATCGTCACTTTGTTTTTCCCAACTATTTCCGCCATCATCACTTCTATACAAGCCTCGGCTTTTACATTCTATAGTAGCAAAAATTCTTTCTGGGTTTACTGCACTTACCGCAATACCAATGTTGCCAATCACTTCATTCTTAGGCATGCCTTTTTTATTCATAAGGCTTGTCCATGTTTCGCCAGCATCGGTACTCTTCCACAAACCACTACCAGCACCACCGCTCTCTAAGCTATACGGCGTTCGCTTTACAGCCCATGTGCTTGCATAAAAAGTATTGGG
>JAYVID010000262.1:0-10465 GCA_043770525.1 Ferruginibacter sp. | reverse complement strand
TATTTGCAAGTAAAAAGTCAGGCACATCGTTGGTTACAAAAATGGCAAAATTCTCCTTACCTTCAGTATTAGGCTTTTTAGATTTCTCTACTTTTACTTCTATTACAACTTCTACAAGTTCTGTTGTACTTGGCTTTCGTCCCATTTGTTCTATTGCAACTTCTATCTTACCATAGCAGTGTTTTATATTTATACCTTTAGCCTTGGTTATAAGTTTGTAAGAAATAGCAGGCGACTCTGTTGGCAATTGAATAGTAGCTTTAATACATTTAGCTGCATTATTTAATATACCTGAGTTTTCTATTACGGCTGTAAGCAAATAATAATTTCCTTTATCTTCTACTTTTGTAAAGTAACTACTGTGGCTATCTACAGTTGTTTTTACTGCCATGTCTGTAGAGCTTACATCGTTACTGGTGCCAGATAAGGTAGTTTGTGGGATTGGTGTAACACAACATTTTACTTGTGCATTAATTGTTTGAGAGAAAATTATGGTTGCTAAAACCAGATTTAAAATTATTTTTTTCATGATTGTTGTTAAATGATTTTTAAAATAGTTGTTTGAATTATAATATAAATTTTAAATAACTAATTTCTCTTCACAATAACTTCAATATCAAAAGTTGCTTTAGCCTTGGTAGATTCTCCCCCCTCATAAAGTTGAATTTGGAAAATTTTCTTATAAGTTGCTCCAATTGCCAAATTATTTATATTTGGCGCAATACTTGAAAATTGAAATTGTAAATTGACAGGATTTAAAGGGTTGTAATCAAAATTCATAACCAGCTCATCATCTTTAATTGTTTCACTAAAATTTAAAATTGTAGTTAGTAAATCAGATTTGGAGATTTTTGAAATTACTTTAGTTGGCGCCTGAGCTGCGATATAAGATTGATTTATGCCTTTTGAAATTGGTGCAGATTCAGGAACAACAAATAATTGATAACTACCGGTTGTTGTATTGATATTGCTATTCCTATATCCATCATAATGTAGGTTTCCAAAAAGATCATCTTTATCATCAAAGGGGCCATCATCAACTTTGTTTACAGTAAAACCTTTAAAATTTAATGTTACCTCATAAGAGTTAGTATTACAATCTACATCATCAAAATTACCAATGCTTTTTATTCCTATTAAAGCGCCATCTGAGATTCTTCTGAGAGAATAAGACAAAGGTTTTGCTCTTGTATTAGCATTAAATATTGTAGCTGTTGGCGATGCAACGTATGCTTTAAATGCAATAAAAAAAGCATCAATATCATTAAATTTTGATAAAGCAGTTACGCCATTTCCGCCATATATTGCTCCATAAAACTTTTTCACAGAAGCTTTAATTGATGCATCCATTGTACCTTTAACTTCAGTACCCACGCTAACTCCTGACAATTGACCCCCAGTAACTTCTGCATCTACTCCTCCTTCAAACATTCCATTCATTACTCTATTATAGTCTGCAGAAGCAAATATAAAAAATGCCCTTCGGCCATAAGTAACGTCAGAAAGATATGCACCATTAACATTTGCATTAGAGTGTGCAGGATTTACAAACAAAGCATTGGGTCTTGTATTCAATGTTAAACTATACATTGGCTGATTAAAACTCACCATGTAATATTTTAAATTTAATTCTAAAGCATCGTCAGATTTCATTTTCAAGCCAGCAGTAATGTCTAATGGTATACCTGCTTCTTCCAAAGGTAAAAAAGCTCCTTGACTCATTTCTAAGGAACTAGCTAATTGTATATCAGATGTAATTTCAAAAGCTTCTACAATTCCAGAAGTAGGTATTCTTGCACCATAATTTCTAAACAATAATGAATCTTGAATTTTATTTACAGGTATTGTATTAAAATCTGAAACTGTTATTTCATTGCTATTAACGTTATTAAAAATATTTATTCCAATTTTATATGGATTACGAACATGTGCAGCATTTACATTATAGGGATTTAAATTTACACCACTATTTATTATATCATTAGGCTTTATAAAATCTCCTGGATAAAAATTAAAATCCGATAAAAAAGAAACTCCAATATCTTCAGGAATTAAATAATTTATTTTTTGGGGTTGATAAACACAACTATTATTCCCTTCCTCAGTTGTTCTAGGTGCTCCATTGTTTGCAAATTGAGTTCCACTTGATTGAAAGTTTGTACCTACCTGCACTTTCATACCCTGAGGATTGGAACGCTCCTTTATAATTGTTTCATTACTCCCACTATTAATTGGTATAAAAGTCTGCTTGTTTGTTATAAAATTTTTGTACCAACTAAAACTTGAATTAGCTTTAATTGCATTGACTTTTTTTAATGTTGAAGGTGAATACTGTTTAACTTGAGCAAATGCATTTGTCAAGAAAAGAATTGTAACAATTGTAATTATTGATGTCTTTTTCATAATTTTTTATTTTTTTTATTAATAAATTTAGTTTGTCAATAAACAAGGATCTTTATTTATAAATATTTTTATACCTATCTCATCATACAACTGATATTAGCTATCGGCAATACGGAAGTTGTTTTAAAATTTGTATCGAGAATCATTCGTAGACCATAGTTGAGTACTAGGTTTCGACCTATGCGCCAGTCTCCCCCAATACTTATATTATAGGGATCTACTACATCCCATTTTACAGTATTGGTAAGTACAGTTTGTCCATTGGGGGCTTTAAAAGCGTCATTCAATGCTTCTACAGGTGTTTTAAATGTTTTTACATCTTTTGCAAATTCTACAAAGAAATTATATACTGGACCACCATATCGTATATTAAAACCTATGCTGAGTAGCTTATTGTCGGCTATTGTTTTTTCTTCAGTTTCATTACCTGTTGTATTATTTTTTAGTTTGAAACTTACTTCTTCTTCATAATAGGTACTTCTTATTAATCCTGTAAGCATAGCTCTCTTTCCTAGTTTTAATCCATAATTTATCCAAAAAGCTTTTCCAGTATTTCTATTTAATTTTAACTTTTTAAACGAGCCTATACTATCTGTTTCGTAGCTGTTTATTTGCCCAACTGCTATATCCACAAAACTTGCATTCCAATTATTAACTATTACTTCTTTTGATTTCTCTACAATAGCTTCTTTTCTTCTGGTATAAAAAGTTTTTAGTTTTACATCATTTAGGGTTAAATCCTCTCTAAACTTTTTTATATCATTTGGTTTTGTTACACTGTCAAGTGCTTTCAATAACTGTTTTTCATTTTCTCTTAGTAATACAAGTTCTGTATCAAATTCTTTTAGTACATCGTCATACAATTGTTTTACAAGCAGTGGGTCTTTTTGTTTGTACAAATTTATTTTTACAGCTGCTCCAACTCTTCTATCGTTTGTTTCGCTTGTAATAGTACCAATAGATAAATCTGTAGATGCTAATGTTCTTGATAGGTAACTAGCTTTTTGATATTTGGACAAATCTTTTTTATTGTAAAAAAGCTCCCAAATAGGTTGCCCCTGTATGGCTATGTTTGGATTTAAACGCCAATTGCGAAAACTCCAATCCACCTTAAAATCTTTTAAGTTGCTACTATTTACTACCCTGCTTGGAGCAGAGCCCATTAAATCAAATAAAGGAGATGCAGGAATTGTAAATTCCTTTGGAATTAATTTATCTAATTGCTTTTCTTCTTTTGCAGCATCTTGTGCAATGCTACTTGTGCAAATAAAAAATGATACGAAAAATAAAATATTTTTTAACCACATAACAACTGTTTTTAATTGTTATGTAAAATTGTAGTTTTAAAAGAGTGGTAAAAAAAATACTATACGAGCGTAGTAAAAGAATATATAAACGCATCAAAAAAATTATACATACGCAATTCTCATATAGTTTTGATAGAAGGAATTCTCAGGAGCACAGTAAATTTATCTTGCCCAGAAGTGAAGTGTACTGTGCCTTGTAGTTTTTCGCAAAAGTCTTTTATGATAATTATTCCCAAGCCTTTTTCTGAAAAGAAAGCACTGTTGTTTACTTTTTCATTATCGTAAAAATTACTACACTCTACGATATGATAGTCATTTAATAATTGATAATGAAAATTGATAACACTATTAATAGGTGCATTTTGCAAAGCATTGCTATAAATATTTCTGCAAATAACTTGTAGCAAATCTTGATCACTCATTATCTCCCCTGTACCTTCTACATTATGCACAAGGGTAATTTTTTTAGAAGTAATAATGGGTGAATAAAGTGACTCTACTAATTTGCAAATATCCACAATTGACGTAGGAGTAAGATTTAAAGTAAACTTTTCTAATTGCGACTTACTCCACAAAAGCAAGTTTTCTAAAGTGTCTAATAATTCTTTTGTTTGAGCAGTTACCTTGATATTATTTTCTGTTTCTACATGCTTTAAATTTACTGTTTGTAGCAATGAGTACAAGCTACTTAATGGCGCTCTTAAGTCGTGGCTTATGATAGAAAACAAACTTGCTTTTGTTTGGTTGGCTACATGTAGTTGATTATTTAAATTTTGTATAGCGTCATTTTGAGAGGCTAGCAAAGCATTTGCTCTTTGTGTTTTTCTATATTGCCTATAACTAAATACCGCTAAAATTGCTACAAGCCCCAACCCAATAGCTGTAGCAATCAATCCTTTTGTTTTAAGTGTATTTTCTTTTTTTTGATCTACAATAGTAGCATCTTTTTTTTCTGCTTCATATTTTTCACTAAGCTCAGCTACTACAGTTGTTTTCTCTTTATTAAACAATGCATCATTAATTATTCTTGCACTATCAGCATATTGGTATGCCTTTTTATAAATACCTGTTTTGTAATAATAAGAAGACAGGTTTTCATACAATACCCTTGTTTGATTGCTATCGTTGGTTAAGAAATTTGTACTTAAGGCTAAGTTCAAATATTTACCAGCTTTGTTTAATTCTTTTTTTTCTAAATAGATAGATCCTAAATTATTATATACGGAAGCTAGGTACGATGAATCCTCTGTCTTTCTTACCCATTCAATTACTTTATCATAATATAATAATGCACTATCCGTATTAAATTTTGAATAACTATCTGCCAAGTTGAAATAAAACTCTTGTTGTAAAAAATCATCAAAATGTGCTCCATATTTTTCTAGTGCATATAATCTTACATCTATCGATTCTCTTGAGCCTCTTGTTTCATTGTACAATACCGCTTTTAAGCCAAACATTCTGCCCATATTGGCAGTGTCTTTTGTTTTCAAGTAAAAGGATTCACTTAAATCAAGATATTGTTCACACTTGTCATATATTTTTAAAACAAAATATTGGTTTGCTATATTATAGTAATTTTTTGCTAGGCCTAAGGGGTTGTCTAATTTTTCATAATTTTTTATTGACGAAAAATACAACTCGATTGCTTCTTCATATTTATCCAATCGGCTTTTACAAGTACCCATTTTTGCATACACTTCGGCAAGCATTTTTGTACCATTTTCCGATTTGTTTTTTATAAATTTTTCGTACTCTATTAATGCATTTTTATAATCTCCCTTGTAGTAGGCGGAATCACCCAAAGCCACATCATTTGCAAATGATGTAGCTGAAAATATAAACAAGATTAAAATAGCAATATATTTTTTCAATACTTAGTTACTAGTTGTTAAATTTATTGAAAAAAAGTTGAAAAATTTGGTTACAATTGGTGAAATAGTTTGTTGATTAGGTTTATCATAATAATCTAATGCTTCCCCACTACTAATTTGATTAGATGTAACTCCATTGGAAATATAAGTTTTAGAACCTTCTTTAGTTATTAATAATGGTCTTGAATAAATTATAGTATTTGTAGGAATATATTTAATTATGAGCGCTAATCGCATGTTGGTAATTCTCGTAAAAGTAAAACTTATATTGTTAAACATAGAAGGTATTATTGTACAACCTGGCCTTGGAAGCCCACCTACATTGAAACTTAAAACTGAAACATGCAACCTACTTGGTGAACCTGATGGAGGAGGAGGAGGAGGGCAATATATTGCTTCGAAAGATTTATCAAAGAGATTAAACTTTCCGTCAGAAAAAACAGGCGAATTAGGTGTGTAATTAGGTAGAGTTTGGTTTGAATACTGCTGTGTATAGCTGCCATTTACAAGTGTTAAAACAGATGCTGGTAAATCATTTAAGTTTTCCAATTGCCCCCCTATTATAACTGGCGCAAGTGCCGATTCAGTCAATAGTTGTTCTTCTATAGGAACATTATTTAACACACTGTCTTTTACACAGCTCATTAAAAAAGTAGATACGAATAGTATCAATAATAATTTTTTCATCTTTTTAATTTTAAAATTTAATTTTTAAATAGTTGTTTTTATTTGCTGTTTAAAAGTTTTACCAACAGGTATGGCAAAGTCGTTGAGTTGTATATAATGTTGATCCATTTTAGTTATTTTATCTATTGCGACTGCAAAACTCCTGTGCACCCTTGCAAATTTATCCATCGGCAATTGCTCTAAAAATTGCTTTAGGTTTTTCAGCACCATCACTTTTTTATGAGCCGTTACAATTTTTGTATAATCTTTTAATGCTTCTAGGTAAACAATTTCATCAATCTTAATTTTATGCTTTGTATAACCTTCTTTAATTACAATGTAATTTTCTTCTATTTGGCCTTCTTCTAAAGTTGATAATTTGTCTTTTATTTCAAAATAAGCTTCTACCCTTTGTACCACATTTTTAAACCGCTCTATTATTACTGGTTTCAAAATAAAATCAAACGCCATGGCTTCATAACTCTCCCATGCATACTCACTATGCGATGTTACAAATACACATAGCGGATCGTAGGATAATGATTTAAACAGTTCCAACCCACTAAACAAAGGCATATCAATATCTAAAAAAAGCACTTGCGGTTGTAAAGCCAATATGGTTTCTTTTGCATCCATCACATTATCACATGTGTGCAGTAAACTAAGGCTGGGCTGCATTAATACCAATTGCTTCAAATAATCCAAGTCCATCGGATTATCATCTACCAGTATGCAAGTAATTTTTTCCATGTATGGTTTAATAAAACAACAATTACAAAATTTTTAATAATTTGTAATAAGGAATACCTCAATTGGGGGTGACTGAGAAATTTAAAGCTTAACCAAAATTATAATTACCTCGTTACTTACATACTAAAAAATTCTTCTAGCCATTTTATAATACATCTAAAACTAAATAATTTATTGTTCTTAAATCCCCCCCAATTGGGTGAAAACAATAAAATATCTGTAATCAAAATAGACAACACTTTGTAATTAATAAAGTTTTACTTTTTTTAATAGAAAATAAAGTAATGCACCCCAAAAAATGGAATGCATTACCAATTGTTACCCCAAGTGAACTATTTTACAAATACAATTGTTTTTTCAGCATTTTTATACCTCACTTTTAATACATAATTACCCTTTGCCAATTCTGCTACAGGCAAATTATACACTTGCACTTCGCTATTAATATTTTTGCGAAGCACTAAGCTTCCCTTACTATCATATACTTCTACACTGTTTATAAAAATACTTTTTGGCTCTATTAAGTTTAGCATATTTACCACAGGGTTTGGTGCTATAAATGCTTCTTTAATATTTTTATTGTTAAGCACTTTTACAATGGTGGAGTAAGAAAACTTTCCATCTTTATCAATTTGTTTTATTCTGTAGTAATTAAAACCAGTTGCAGGGTTTACATCTACATAATTGTATTTTGTAATCGTATTGCTATTACCTACAGAAAGTTGCTCTCCAATTTTTTCAAAACGCAAGCCATCTATACTTCGCTCTATTTCAAATTTGCTAGTATTTATTTCTTGCTCTGTACCCCAGCTTACGAGTGTTTGCCCATTTTGCAATTGCGCATTTACAAACTGCCAAGTAAGCGGCACTGTAGAACCTACATTAAACGTAACTGCATTATCTAAACTCCAAGGATTTTGTTTACTGCGAATGTGAAAAATATGATTGCCATTTGTTAATGATCCAGATATAGTAGCAAGAATATTGGTTAACTGCACATTGGTACTTGGCGCAAAAGTAATAGCTGTACCATTACCAAAACCAGGATCGTTATCTACATAATACTCTAAATTACCAACTGCAGCGGGGGCAGCAGGTGTTGCTGGATAGCCTACATTACCAACTCTAAATTGTTTATAATTGGTTAAGCTCCACCTACCCAATACATCTCTACTGCGTGTGTATACATACTGTACGCCACTGGGCTGTGCTGTAAAATTTATTGTAGCACTGTTTATATCTACATCAGTACCTGCAATTGGAAAAACGGTTCCTGCACCAAAGTTTGGATCGGCATCACCTACAAAAACTTCTAAAGCGGTAAGGTTGCTAGATGGATTAGGTACTGGTGGGTAGTTAAAATTACCTACTAAAAATTGTTTATTATTGGTTAAACTCCACCTGCCCAATGCATCTCTACTCCGTACATATACATATTGTACACCATTGGGTTGTGCTGTAAAGTTTATAGTAGCATTATTTATACTTGCATCTGTGCCACTAATAGGAAGTATGGTTCCGCCACCAAAATTTGGATCATCATTACCTACATACACTTCTAAAGCGGTAAGCCCACTAGCAGGGTTAGGTGCCAGTGGATAAGCAAAATTACCTACGGTAAATTGTTTGTAATTGGTTAAACTCCATTTGCCAGAGGCATCTCTACTGCGTACATATAAATACTGTATTCCATTTGGTTGTGCCGTAAAATTTAATGTGGCATTATTGATACTCACATCTGTACCAATAGTTGGAAAGATGGTACCGCCACCAAAATTTGGGTCGTCGTTACCCACATAAGCTTCTATAGCCGTAACATTACTTGGTAAGCTAGGTGTTGGCGGATAACCAAAATTACCTACTGTAAATAATTTATAATTAGTAAGGCTCCATTTACCCGAAGCATCTCTGCTGCGTACATATAAATACTGCACACCATTAGGTAGTGCTGTAAAATTAATGGTAGTATTGGTAGCACTCACATTTGTACCCGTAGGTATGCTTATGGGCGTAGCACTGCCAAAGTTAGGGTCGTCATTACCAACGTATGCTTCTAGTGCTGTAACATTGCTTAATGCACCAGGCGCTGCGGGGTAAGGCTGCTGTGCTGGAGGTTGGCCTTGTAAGCCAACCATGCATAGCAGCAATATTTGTAAAAAAATAATTTTTTTCATGTTGTGTAGTTTAGTGCCTATTGTTATTGTATCTATGTAGAATACTATCCGCTGTTTTGTTGGTTATAATAACCTTACAATACAACATACCGTATTTACTTTTACATAAACATAACAAGACAAGTGGCTTTAATTATTACTACGTGTACTTACACTTATTTGCATACTGGTAGCACCTGTAGCTACGCCAGTTGGTAGGGTTAAAGTGTAAATAGTAGGTACTGCCGGTATGCCACTTAAGCGGTAAGGATCAGTAGCACCAAATGCTCCACAATCGGGTGTTGTTACTACACCTATCGTTTCGCCACCATTATTGGCAGGGTTGGTAGCGGCAGTTAATATTTGAAAACGACTGTCACCTGTACCTATATTTGGGTTGACTGCAAAAATATTGGTTATTGCAACTCCTGTTATATTTCCATCTACCCCATTGGTAATACCATTGCCTGCATTAGCTATATTGAAAATATTATTCTTGTAAACATTGTTTACATTAGCATTAGCCATTGCTGCACTAAACAAAAAAATATTATTGGTTACATAAAAATTACTAAGCCCAACAGTAAAGCCTCCACCTTCGCTTACGGTATTATTTCTAAATAAGCCTTTTACAGTTGTTGGTAAAATAAATTGAAAAACTCCTTGGCCTGTTGCGTTAGAAAAAATGTTGTTTTCAAATGTAACATCCAGACTAGGTGTGCCTGTAAAACCACTGGTGTTAACAAATCCATTTAAAAAGCATTTAGTAAACCTTACATTTACACCATTGCCAGTAATACCAGCAGTGGTGCCATAGTTTTGAAATGTTACATTAGTAAGTCTACATCTTGTAACTAAGATATTACTTACATTTCTAATATTCATGGTTCCTGTTACAGTAACTCCCATCATACGAGCTCCAACTCCAGCACCTGCACCAGTATTTGGTACCCCTGCACCAGCAGTAGAAGAAAAGAAATTACAATCACCACCAATTATACTGGCATTGGTATTTTGTTGCAAACCAGCATTGCTGCCTGTGCCGCCTAAGAAATAACCATTGCCTATAATGATTAGCGCTTTGCTAAAGTTTACACCTGCATAAGGATTACTACTGGGTTCTATGTGGAATGTATCACCGTTTAATACAACCACCGCATCGTTAGCGGCTTGTAAGGCATTAAAATCTGCACCCTTACTAACATCGTTATTAATGCGCCAAATTTTTGCTTGTGCTGCTGTAAAAAGCAGCGTTACGATTAGAGATAAAGTAATTTTTTTCATTGTGTTTGTGTTTTAGATTATTATTTTT
>JAYVID010000261.1:0-10494 GCA_043770525.1 Ferruginibacter sp. | reverse complement strand
ACACACTTTAAATGCTTTGTGTATTGAAATGGATAACCGCTACGATCTGTTAAAAGAAGCCGGTTGCAGAAATATAAGAGAGTACAACGAAAAATTTGTAGCAAGAAAATTGAATCCAGAAAATGGGCATCAATTTTTACCATTTATAGTATTGGTGGTAGATGAGTTTGCCGATTTGATTATGACCGCAGGTAAAGAAGTAGAAATGCCCATTGCACGACTAGCACAGCTTGCAAGGGCTATCGGTATACATTTAATTATTGCTACACAAAGACCATCTGTAAATATTATTACAGGTACTATTAAAGCAAATATTCCTGCTCGTATAGCATTTAAAGTAAGTAGTAAAATAGATAGCCGTACCATTTTAGATATTGGTGGTGCTGAGCAATTAATTGGAAAAGGTGACATGCTTATAAGCTACAATGGAGAATTGGTGCGCTTGCAATGTGCTTTTGTAGATACGCCGGAAGTAGATAAAATTGTAGACTTTATTGGTGCTCAAAGAGGATACCCTGATGCATTTATGTTGCCAGAATATGTAGATGAAAAAGAAATGAGTAGCAAAGATTTTGATGTGAATGATAAAGATGCATTGTTTGAAGATGCTGCAAGATTGATTGTGATGAGCCAAAGTGGTAGCACCTCTTTATTACAACGTAAAATGAAACTGGGTTATAATAGAGCAGGCAGGTTAATGGATCAGCTTGAAGCAGCAGGTGTTGTAGGACCAAACCAAGGAAGTAAGGTGAGGGATGTTTTAATAAAAACAGAAGCAGATTTGCAGATGTATTTGAATGATATGTAAGGAAGTATGTAGTACTTAGTATTAAGTATTTAGAAAGGCATTTTTCTATTCAAAATCTATAAATATATTGCAATCACAAAAACTTATAATCATCTTTTTATTGAAGACTAGTCTAAATACTAAGTACTCAATACTCAATACTAAAATGGGAAAATATTTAATAGTAGGCTTAGGAAACATTGGAAATGAATATGCTAGTACACGCCACAATATTGGGTTTGATGTTGTTGGCGCATTTGTAGCAAAACATGGGGGTACTTTTAAAGATGGAAAGTTGGCTTATATTGCTGAAGTAAAATGGAAGGGTAAGATATTTGTATGTATATGTCCTACAACTTTTATGAATTTGAGTGGTAAAGCTTTTAAATACTGGATTGATAAAGAAAAAATATTACTTGAAAATTCTCTTACAGTTGTAGATGATTTATCATTGCCCATTGAAAAAATACGTTTGCGTGGAGCAGGTACTCATGCTGGGCATAATGGCTTAAGAGATATTCAAGGGGTAATGGGTACCGATGCTTATCCAAAACTGAGGTTTGGAATTGGTGATCAATTTAGAAAAGGTATGCAGGCAGATTTTGTTTTGAGCAAATGGAATGCAGTAGAATTACCAGTTGTAAAAAAGAAAGTAGCAGGTTGTGTTGAGATTATTGAAAGCTTTGCCACTATTGGGTTAGATAGAACAATGAGTTCTTGTAATCAATTAAATTTTGCTATTTAAAATGTTATATACATATTATTATTATTTTAATGTTAGTGCTAGTTTTTGTATTTTCTCTTTTTTTATATAACTTTCGACCATGAAGATTATTTGTATAGGTAGAAATTATGTCGATCATGCTTTGGAACTGGGTAATGATATACCCGATGAGCCTGTTATTTTTATGAAACCTAAAAATGCCTTATTACTAGGTACTACCCCCTTTTATTATCCTGAATTTACAAATGAATTGCATTATGAATGCGAATTGGTGTTACGTATTTGTAAAAATGGGAAGTTTGTACAAGAAAGAAATGCAGCAGAATATTATGATGCCATTACCGTAGGTATAGATTTTACAGCAAGAGATATTCAAGATGAATTAAAGAAAAAAGGATTGCCTTGGGAAAAAGCAAAAGCTTTTGATAATTCTGCGGCGGTAGGTAAATTAATACCAGTAGATAAAAAATACAAAGGCAACTATAAATTTTCTTTTAAGAAAAATAATGAATTGATGCAAAGTGGCGATACGGATGATATGATTTTTGGGTTGAACAGCATTATAGCTAATATATCAAATTATTTTTCATTGAATATAGGTGATTATATTTTTACTGGTACGCCTGCAGGTGTAGGAGAGTGTGTAGTAGGCGATGAACTAGATTGTTTTTTAGGTAATGAAAAGTTACTATCACTTGTAGTTAAATAGTTTTTTCTATATTTTTAAATAGGAGAATGTTTGAAAAAATATTCTCCTATTATTTTTTATACACTATGTAAAAGTAAGCATCTTTACATACGATAACAATGCTTAATTTTACCTAAATTTTACCTAACACATTATAAATACTAAACAGAAATGGGTCGCATATTTGAAGTAAGAAAGGGTGCCATGTTTGCACGCTGGGATAAGATGGCAAAAGACTTTACTCGCATAGGTAAAGAGATTGCAATAGCTGTAAAATCAAGCGGACCAGACCCTGATAATAACCCTGCATTAAGAAGATGTTACTTAAATGCAAAGGCTTGTAATATGCCAAAAGATAGGGTAGAAGCTGCAATAAAGCGTGCTATGGGTAAGGATACAAGCAGCTATGAAGAAATTGTATACGAAGGGTATGCTCCACATGGTATTGCAGTATTGGTAGAGTGTGCTACGGATAACACTACACGTTCTGTAGCCAATGTACGCATGCATTTTACAAAAGGAAAAGGGGCATTAGGTACCAGTGGCAGTGTGGCTTTTACATTTACCCGTTTAGGAGAGTTTAAAGTAAAAAATACTGGAATAGATATTGATGAATTAGAATTAGAATTAATTGATTTTGGATTAGAAGAGATTGGAGAAGACGCTGAGGGAAATATTATTATAAGAGCTGCTTTTGCAGAATTTGGTACTATGAGTAAAGCCATAGAAGATAAAAAACTTGAATTGATAAGTGCCGAACTTACTCGCATACCACAAACTACAGTAGAACTAAGTGAGGAGCAAGCAAACGATGTACTTAAAATGGTAGACCATTTAGAGCAAGATGAAGATGTGCAAAAAGTATATCATAATTTAAAGTAAAATAATAAAAGAGCAACATTTAATAATGTTGCTCTTTTATGTAGTCTAAAATTTTTTATGAAAAAAGAATTTCTTTTGTCGATTTTAATAAGTGCTGTTTTTTTAATGCTTGGTTTTGTTTTATTGCATTATGAATTAATAGGGTATGGTGTTTCATTCTTTGTATTTCTTCCTTTTTTGTTAGGTTTTGTGCTTGGTAAATCTACTGTAAAATCCTTTAGCCTTCTTGGGTTTATGATTACATTGGGTATATTTTTTATACTGCTTATAAGCAATAAATTAGAAGGAATGGTTTGTGTTTTAATGACATTACCCCTCATATTAGCTGCTGTAGGCTTAGGTGTTTTAATAAATTTTTTAATTAAAAGAAGATATGATAAAGACAAACAATCAAGCCTTATAAAAAGCTCTGTTTTACCTTTAATTTTATTTTTAGGGTTTAGCTTTTTAGAGAAATGGTTTGTAGGAGATGATAAAGTTATTTTAACATCTAAAACAGAAATGGTATTGCCTTATAACTGCCTGCAAGTATATGATGCCATAAAATCTGTAGATACATTAATTGCAGAAAAACCATTTTTAATGAAATTAGATTTACCAATACCCAACAAGTGTATTTTAGAAAAAGAAGCAGTGGGAGGTTTGCGTACTTGTTATTTTTCTGGTGGTACTATTACAGAAAAAATAACTGCATTAGAAAAAGGCAAGCTACTAAAAATGGATGTAATAGACTATAAACTTACAGGTAGAAAATGGTTAGGATTTAAAGAGGCTATTTATTATTTTGATAGTATAGGTATTAATAGTTGCAAAATAACAAGGGTAACAACTTATAGTTCCAAGCTTGCTCCAAGGTTATACTGGCAACCTTTAGAAGAAATAGGTATACAGCAAGAACATAAATATGTATTTTTAAATCTGAAAAATGATTTAGAAAAGTTATATCCAAAATAAATTATTCTTTTTAATCAATCTAGATAATGAGCCTAATTTCAAAATCAATACGAACATTTATAGGAGCAAAAGATTTTTCTATATCTAGAAATTTTTATAAAGATTTAGGTTATCAAGAATCTGTAATCTCTGCTGATTTATCTTATTTTAATATATATGCTTCTTTGGGCTTTTATTTACAAAACGCTTATGTTGAAGATTGGATAAACAACAGTATGATTTTTGTAGAAGTAGAGCATGTAACCGATTATTACAATAACATACTTAAGCTTGACCTTGCTACAAAATATACTGGAGTAAGACTATTGCCAATAGTAGAACAAACTTGGGGTTCTGAATTCTTTTTGCATGACCCTTCAGGAGTGTTGTGGCATTTTGGGAGTTTTAATTGAAAATATAACAGGTTGCTATTTTTATTTGTGGTTCTTTTATAATTTACTGCACAGATACGCTGCAGCACTAAGCCCTGTTGCACAACTGCTAATGGATGTGTGGTTGTTTTTATTTATTTTTAACTGTTCACATAAACTTAACATTGGTACATTAACTTATTGTTATAATTTTGTTATTAAAACATTAACACATTATGACTTATCAGAAAATTTTTACAGGAATTATGACTTTAATCGTAAGTATAATTTTCTTTAATGCAAGTGGGCAAGTTACTACAGCAACTTTAAGTGGAACTGTATTAAATGCCGATGGGAAGCCACTTTCAGGAGCTACCATTAAAATTTCTTATGCCAATGCAGGTATAAACAAGACTACGGTTTCTCAAAGTAATGGCGCATACCAAGTGCCAAATTTAAAAGTTGGAGGTCCTTACACAATAGTTGTAACATATACAGGCTATCTTTCCAAAACAGAGGATAATATTACGCTGGAATTAGGTCAGAATACTGCAATTGATTTTAAATTACAAGTTGGTGATGGTAATTTAGAAACAGTAACAGTGGCTAGCAAATCTAAGTTGTTTGATGGACAACGTACAGGGGCTTCTACCAACATAAGTTCTCGTCAATTACGCCAAATGCCTACCATATCTCGTAGTGCAGATGATTTTACAAGGCTTACACCTTCTGCATCTAGCACCGTAAACGGAACTTCGTTTGCTGGTAGAAATGGGCAATACAATAATTACTCTTTAGATGGTGCTGTATTTAATAATCCTTTTGGATTAGATGCACCTACACCAGGTGGACAAACAAGTTCACAACCAGTATCGCTAGATGCTATAGACCAAATACAAGTAAACATTGCACCTTATGATGTAACACAGGCGGGTTTTACAGGCGCAGGTGTAAACACTGTAACCAAAAGTGGTAGCAATTCATTTGCAGGAACTGTGTACGGTTTTTATAGAAACGAAGGCCTCACTGGTAAAAAAATAAATGGGTCTAAAGTAGCTGTACCAAGGCTAGATCAATACCAAGTAGGTTTTGCACTAGGTGGAGCTATAAAAAAGAATAAATTATTTTATTTCGTAAATTTTGAAACAGAGCAAAGACAGGATGCACCTACAGCTTTTGTTGGACAAACAGCTGCCAATGCGGATAAGAATAATGCCTCTAGAGTGTTGGAGCAAGATTTGTTAGATGTACGTACTATTCTTAAAAATAAATTTGGCTACGAAACAGGAGATTACCAAGGATTTAATTATAAACAAAAAAGTAGCAAGTGGTTGGCTAAATTAGATTGGAATATAAATCAAAATAATAGCCTTTCATTTACCTATAATGGACTTGATGCATCAAAAGAAAAGCCTGCGCATCCAAGTGCTATAGGCCGCCGTGGTCCTGATTTTACAACCTTACAGTTTAGAAATTCAGGTTACAGAATAAATAATAAATTGAATTCTTTTGGCTCAGAATTAAAATCAAATTTTAGTAGCAAATATGCCAATAAGTTAAGATTGGTTTATACACAATTTAGAGATAATAGAGAGGCTCTTTCTACCCCTTTTCCTGTAGTAAATCTTACCAAAAATGGTGTTCGTTATATTGTGGCAGGGCATGAGCCTTTTTCAATAAACAATATTTTAAATCAAGATGCTTTTCAAGCAACCAACAATTTTAATATTATTTTACCTAAGCACACCCTTACTGTGGGTGCTTCTTATGAGTCATTTAAATTTGCCAATTCATTTAATTTAACAGGATATGGACCTGCTGTATTTTCTAATGCAGATATTAAAACATTTAAAGATAGTGTTCCTGTTGATGGTGCTTATGTTTTTGGTGCATATCCGCTTAGTGCAGATGTAGCCTACGCAAAAAACAGGGTAGCAGCCAATCAATGGACTTTTTATTACCTAACAGTAGCACAAATTTCTGCTTATGTTCAAGACGAATGGAAAGCAACTAAGAATTTTAAATTGACTTATGGTATTAGAGTAGATGCTCCTTCTTATTCAAATGCTAGTTATAAAAATCCTGAATTCAATCCTAATGGAACTTTTAAAGGTACTTTTCAAGAAGGGTCACCAACCATAGCTAACAATGATCCTCAAGTATTGTTTGACGCTAACGGAAATAGGGTAACAAATGGAGTTGGTAAGGATTTAGATAATACAAGATTTCCTACAAGGAAGCCCTTGTTATCTCCAAGATTAGGTTTTAACTGGGATATAAAGGGAAACAAAACAGCAGTACTAAGAGGTGGAACAGGATTATTTACTGGTCGTTTCCCATTTGTTTGGTTAGGCAATCAACAAGCAAACCCTGGCACTGGTTTTTATAATGTAACCGATAGGAATTTTCAATGGCCACAAATATGGAGAACCAATCTTGGGTTAGATTATAAATTAAAAACAGGTACAGTCTTATCTGCTGATGTAGCTTACTCTAAAGATAGAAGGGCTATGATGGTACGTAACTATAACTTAGGAACTCCAACTGGCGTATTAAACTCTGGTACTGGTGATAATAGAAAAATTTATAAACCAACGGATAAAGGAACTAATGGGCCATTTACAACAAATAATACCTACGTATTTACCAATGCAAAAAATACAGGTTATCAATTTAATGTAAGCTTGCAAGCTATACAAACTTTTAAAAATGGGTGGTTTATGCAAGGTTCTTACAATTATTTAATAGCACAAGATGCAAGTTCTATTTCTGCTGAAATATCTAGTGATGCATTTGATAGAAATCCAATATTAAATAATGCTAATGAAGCTAAAAACTCTACATCATTATATGGCAACAAACATCGTTTTGTATTGGCAGGTATAAAAAAGTTTGAGTACGGATCTGAAAAAAAATATGCTACTACTGTTTCTTTCTTTGCTAATTGGGTAAGTGGAGATCGTTTTGCTTATGTATATGGTGGAGATATTAACAACGATGGCACAGGTACAAATGATTTGTTTTACGTACCTACAGATAGAGAAGTAGATGTAATGCAGTTTTCAAACTATACTGATATATTTGGCGTGGTACAAGCTCCGGCAGTACAAAGAGCTACGTTTAAAAACTACTTAGCTACAGATAAATATTTGAGCCAACGCCGTGGTGAATATACAGAAAAATATGCAGGTTCTACACCATGGTTTAGCCAAATGGATATGAGATTATTACAAGATTTTAATTTTAAAAATGGCAAAAGAAAAAATACTGTACAATTTAGTATTGATATACAAAACTTGGGCAACATGCTTAACAGTAGCTGGGGTGTAAGAAAATTAGCAACCAACTCAGGTTTTTATCAACCATTATCAGTTGCTGGTTTTAGTGGGGCTGGTCAACCAATATTTAATTTTGATCCATCTACACGAAGTACTTTTACCGCTAGCCCAGATTTAATTTCTAGATGGCAAATGCAATTTGGATTGAGGTATATTTTTTAAAAATTAGTTTTTAGTTTTAATAAAATAATTATTAGCACAGATAATCAGCCATGCTTTTGTGTGGTTGCTTATCTGTGTTTTGCACAACGAGCTTTTATAACTTGCCTCTGCTGTATTTCTGCTTATGACTTAGTGCCAAGTATAATCTTTGTGATAGCTAGTGAAGAATATGCGCCAAGCTGAGTTACAACTAGTACCAACTGTGGCACAGGAGATCATCTACTACAACTAAAGGCATATTTAAGAAGCGGAAAGACATTTGAATATGTAGTAAATGAAATAAGGCTTGTAAAAGACAATGTACCTGATGCTCTAAAATTTTAAAAGAAGAATTTCAAACTGTTTTTAAGAATAATGCTCAAGATTTTTTTATTTAAAACCTTAGTAGATTTTCTTTAATTGAAATTTCCACTAATAACTATATAAATACATGGCAAAAGTTAAAATTAACCATGTGGCGCAGAGATGTGCAACCCTAGCAGAAATGATGCGAAGTTTTTGTGTGTTGGCTTTCTGTGTGGCAAGTTATAAAAGAGCTAATAAAAAATAATAATAGAGCTGTTGCATTTTAAAAAAGTGTAGCGGTTTTTTTATTTCCCCAAGGGTCAGTACAGGTAATGCTGTTTATGTTTTTAAAATCGGCGGTATTGTTGGTAAGAATTATAAGTTTATTCACAAGCGCAGTAGCTGCAATAATAGCATCAGGCAATTTTATTTTTCTACTTTTTCTTAAAGTAATGGTTTGGTTTACCACATCATCATTAATAGGCAAAATGATAGAAGCGTTTACAAAAGCTTCCATGGTGTTTTTTTCTGCAACATCAGCAAAGTTGTAGCCAAGCGTTTCTATTTTGGAGATGACAGAGATATTGCTTTGCTCATCTACAACAGTATGCATAAAGAGCATAGCAGATGGTGGCAGTGAAGCATTGAGGTAATGAATAATGGTATTGGTATCTAATAAATACATAAAATAAAAAAGTTGTTTTTATCATCTTTCTTCCCACTCATTTCGGCTATCTTCTACATGTTTAAGCAATGCCTCTGCAGTTTGTGTAGATAAAGTGCCAGCAAGTTCAGACAGCTTTTTTTTGCGTGACATAGTTGGCTCTTCCATTATTAATGCTTTAAGGTCTTGGTGTTTTTGTGTAATGGTTTCCCAATCGTTCATAGGTACGAATATGCCTGTATTGTTGCCATGCCCGTCTTTTATAATTTGTAATTGCATAATAAATATTTTTATTAAATAACTTTAATCTTTACCACTAATTGATTATGAAGTACAAACCTAGTACATTCTTTTATAAAAAAGAACAAAATAATACTATTTTACCCCGTTTGGCGCCGAGATATGCGACCCTAGCGCATTCTATGATAAAAAACAAATAAAATATTACTATTTTTTTTGCCTGCGTTGGGTGTGTCACGCTTCAATAGATATCGACTCTATTGAAGCGTGATATACCCAAGCGGCGGCGTAGATAGGAGCGACGAACTTAGCGAAGCACCAACGGAGGCTCTAAGAAACCCTTCCGCACTTTGCTCTGCTGCATTTCTGCCCTAGGGGGAGGCTAATTTATTGTTGCCACTTGCACCAACCGAGAGGAGAGGCTTTAAGAGTTATTTATTAGTATTTATAAACAATATCAAATCCTCTTTTTTTTGCTTCATTATAAATCTCTTTAGCTTCTGTTTTCCTTCCAAGCCTGTAATAAAACAATGCCATTTGTTGGAACCAAAATGAAGAATCATTTTCTTCATTTTTAACTTCATTCATAATCCTCAAAACAGCTGCTAAATTTTTCTTTTCACAATAATAATTTGCAATAGCATTCCAAAATATATCCTCACTTGGATAAATATGATATGCCTTTAATAAATATAATTCTTTGTCTTTGTCATCACAATGAAATGAATTTTCCCAGTTATAATATGGGTTAATAGAATCCAACTCTACTCTTTTCCTAGAAATATACTTCATTCTTTGTTTGGATTTTACTGTTTGACGTGATTCATTCAATGAATAAATATTATAAAGTTTAGACCAATTCTCACTTTTACTTGAATCTTTTTTTACAACACTTTCAAATTTACTTATACCTAATTTAGCTATTTTGTTTGATTCTTGAAAGTTATTTAAAATGTAGAAATTAATCCAATGTAATTTTAAATAACATTGGTAACAATTTGAGTCTAGCAACATAGCTTGATTAAATTTTTGTATTGCAGATTTTGTATTCCTAGCATAGGTGTCTAAAATACCTAAGGTAATAAGTCCGTTAAGTCTCTTATTTGGTATATCAGATAGTGACAATTCATAACTTTCATTCCTGTAATTCAGTCTAGTAGTATCAAAAAATGTAGTTGAATTAGAATAAACTTCAGTTAAGTATTCGTTTAATTTTCCAAGATCTATATTAACTTTTCCTTGTCCATAACTTTCTTTTATTATAGCTAAACATAGAATATAAAAAAATATTTGTTTCATTTTAGTTTTTATTTTTTTTATCATTACACAAATCTTTTCCTACAATCTCCCCACCAATCTCCCCACCAATCTCCTCCACAACAAAAGCCCAATAAAGCTTCACCGCTCAACCTAGCAGGGA
>JAYVID010000260.1:0-15627 GCA_043770525.1 Ferruginibacter sp. | reverse complement strand
TTGTTCCTGGAGGAAAAGCCCCAGTACCTGCACTTACCGTTATATTCGCACCTGCTACCAAGCCCGTAGTACTTCCAACCGTTATGGTTGTACCTACTGAAGTAGCAGTTGCCGCTGATGTATATACGCTTCGTACTGCACTTGTAGTAGTTGTTCCTGTAACTGTTACAAGATTTGCGGCAGAAGTAATTAAATTACCTGCTTGAAGTGTTAACGTACCAATGTTTAGTGCTCCGCCAGCTACTGTTACGTTATTAGCGTTTGCAATAGTAGAAGATGTTATCGTTCTGGTAGATGGTATTTCAACACCTGTTGTTCTTGCAGTTGTTTCGCCTAAATAAAGCACTGCATAAGTTCCTGTACCAAGGTTAAATGTTGGTGCGGCATCAAAATTACCACCTGCAACCGTATTGCCTGCTGTACCTATTTGAACATTTACAGCTGCTGCGAGTCCCGAACCTAAAGTAATTTTATTACTATTTGTTATTGTACCAGCAAATAGATTTACACGAAGTGTTTGGAAAGAATTAGTATGAGAAATGGTAAGTCCACCCGTATTTTGTACACCAATGCCATCTAGTGGTGCAGTTACGACACCTGTACCAGCAAATGACTGTGCAGTATTAGTTGGGCTAAAAAATGTTAAACGACTAGCGGTTGTTGTTCCTGTTAGTGTACCATTATTAGTAAATGTGGATCCTCTTTCTGTAAGCCCAAACCCATTTAAATTTAATGTGGTACCGGTGTTAACAGTTACATCGCCATAGGCAGATGCAGCCGCTGTTAAAGTTGCAGTTTTATTATTTGTTGTATTGTTAACCACAACATTTGGCATAGCCCCTTGTAGCCTGAAATTAAAATTCGTTGCTGTGGCAGCTGTACCAATATTTAATGTTCCTCCAGTAATTGAAGGTGCTGTGGTTGCTACTAAATAATCTAATGGAGCTGCATTTGTACTTGCATTTACAAGATTAATAGTACCTCCACTCATTGTAAATACTGAAGTGGTGCTTGTAAATCCAAAACTTGCAGTTGTAGCAGTATTACCAGCAACAAGTGTACTAATATTAATGGTACCTGCAGACATATTAAAAGATGCACCAGCAGAAGCTATTAAAAATCTGCTTATAAAATTCATGGTACCACCTTCAATAATAAAAGAAGATGTTGTTGCACCACCCATAGCATTACCTGCAGCAGTACCTACATTATAAGTACCAGCTGTCATTCTTAATAAACCACTCATGGTTGGAGAACCAGCTAGTGCAGTTACTGTAAAATTTGGATTGTTTAACCATATCCCCATTGTGGAAGCAACTGTATAACTTACCGAACTCCAAAGTACACCGCTAAAAGTATTTGTACCACTAAACTTTAATGTACCTGTACCAGTTGCTGATGTTAATAATGCACCAGTTGCTGCAGCTGCTAAACCTCTAACTGTAAAGTTTGTAAGGTTTACATCTGCGATATTTGCCTGAGCTGCTTTACTCATGGAAAGCGTAAACAAATCCGATATAGCACCAGTACCCGAAAACAATTGATTGGCAGAGCCAGTAAATGTAATATTTGCACCAGCTGTATTAGTATTGGTACTAAAATCTAATGTACCATTATTGGTTATATTACCTGCGGTAGATAAAACGTGGGTTATTACCGTACCTGTTAAATTAGATCTAAATGTTGCACCTGCATTGATAGCGACATTTCCAGAAACTGCCAATGTTCTTGCTGTAGTTGTAGAATATTCTAAGATCCCAGAAGTTCCGCCACCTACTGTAAGATTGCCTACTGTTGGATTCATATCAATTGTAACTGTAGCGCCATCAGCTATCGTTGCATTATCACCACCAGTTGGAACTACACCACCTACCCAAGTAGTTGTTGCACTCCAAAGACCACCTGTACCGGTTGAAGAAATATTTGCTGGAACGGCAGAAATAAGCGAAACTTCATCTAAGGCTGCGGGAGGGTTTCCAATGGTTGACCCATCTGACTTCCAGCTAAAAACTAAACGATAAGTTGTGCCAGGCGTTCCTGAAAAACTTATTGTTTCTGAGTTATATGCTGCAGAACTTAATTTATACATTCCGCTTGTGGCCCCAGCACCTGAAATTTGAAAACCAGCAGCAAGGGCTGTATTTGCAACAGGTGTTCCTACAGCTGCTAATGTACCAAAAAAAACTTTCATATTATCAAAGTCACTGGTAGTAGTTCCTTCTCCAGTTGCTTTCCATTTAAATGTTAATGTAAGCTTACTCTGACCGGCGGGAATTGTAACATCATAATACAGATGTTGGACAACTGTAAGTTGTGAATATGTCCATGCAGCACCTGCTGTAGAAGATATATAAGCACAATTTGTACCAGCACTTACAACTGGCACAGCGCCTACGTACCATCCATCTGTAGTTGAGTTTACAGCAGTCCATAAATTGGCTGCTGGCGTAGCTCCGCTTTCAAAACCACCATTACCCGTGGGGCTAATTAATGTAGTTTGTGCATTAGCACCTACTCCTAATACAAATGCTGCAAGTAACAGCATTGTAGATCTAGGAAAAAGTTTTGCAAACACAGAAAAAGCAGGCTTACTAGCTTGCTTTGCACCCTGACTTGCAGAGGTAGATTGATTGTTTGCTGCTAAAACCAATGCATGGTTTGTAACATTGCTGTTGCCCGTAAGCATTGTCGTTAGTTTAATAAAGCTGCGAAAAAAAGCTGTAACGATTGTAAAGAAAATTTTCATATTTGCTGTTTGAGGTGTTTTATGTGTTTTATATTCTTATTAAATTATTATTTCGATTTAAAAAAAAATCCTTTAAGTACAGCTCTGCATACTTATAAGATAATTTTGTACAACTCTTATTGAGTCCTTATTTAACAATAAAACATTGTACAAATAAATTCAATATTAAATTGGTATTGTAGCTGTAGTGCTAGGCACAGCTTGGTTTACAGCGTTTGTTTATTGGTTAAACGATTTTTCGTTTGGCTAATATGCCAGTAGGATAATGGATGAATGCTAGTTTGACGAACCAATAATAAACTTTAATTTGGGATTGACAAATTTGGTAAATCCTATTTTAATTTCTATCAATGTTTAAACACTTATAAGTAAAAAATGTAATAAGATTGATTAAAAAAAAATTAGTAATTAATAAAATGTTAAATAAAGGAATACCCATAATAATAAATAAATATGTTTAAACATATAAATAATTTTATGCATGCATTTTATTAAATGTGCATAAAATTGTGAATAAGATGTTAAAAAAATTAGGGCTTTTTTAATGTTTGAAACGTACAAACACGACAGAAAATCTAGCGACTTCTTAATAAAAAATGGAGATTTACATACCGATTGATAAAAATGGGTGATAAATAGAAATAAAAAAACTATACTTAGTACACAAGCAGATTCTTTACTAGCTTCACTTTCCGCTGATTTTAGTGAGCTTCTTCATTTCATTTTTTGTTTTTATGTCGTTTTATGACTGTATCGTATTTTTACGCTGCTCTCAAAATCCTGTTAAACAAATCTATATATTATCTTATTCATCATTTTCTGCTAAAATATTTCCGCATAAACAACCATGCTTGAGTATTTTTTTACTTTTTTTTATTTTTTTTTACAACAACCCATCTTAGGCACAAATAATGGTGAGCGGTAAAGTGTTAGATAAGTTTTAAAAACAAAGCTTTTATCTCTATTCCAAACGATTAATTGATGTGTAAAAAAGAAATCATTCTATATTCCTTTTATATTTTCCTTCTCGTTGGGTGTCTTCACTAACCGAGAATTCGAATGGCTGGCGGGGGCACCATAATTGTTCGTAAGAAAAACATATCGTTCCTACGGAGCTCTAATTAGGATTTATTGTTTATTTCTACTGACATGCCACCTCTAACGAGGCTAAAAAGCACCAGAGGAGCGACATATCAATAGATTAATTTTAAAATTTGTTGTATTAAGCTCTGTAGGAGCGGTTTGTAAACAAAATTAAATAAGCTTCCGAACAGCTGTGGCGGGGATACCAACCATTAATTAAAATGAATAAAGCTAAAAATTAAACATGTTTGAAAACCAAATTCTTTATGGCACTTCATTACTATGCTTTATACTAATTCTTTTTTCTGCAAAATTTGGAAAACAATTTGCATTTATTAATTCTGGAATCTTCTTTCTTTACAGTGTTATATTATACTACAACTTTTTATACAAAGGAGATGGCAGAAGTAGTTTTTTATGGTAGTTTTATTTAATTATACTAACTGCAATTCAAATTTTAATCGTTTCTATACAAATATTGAGAACACTCTTAAAAAGAAATTAATTTATGCGATTTTTTCTACCCCTTGAAAAAAGATTTCTTCACAAAACTTAATTTAACAAAACATAAGCCGTATTTTTTTTGACTTTCAATGTTGAGTTAAATATTATATTTACAAGGTAAATAATCATTTTATTTAATAAAAAAATTCTAGCCCTTATTTTAAAAATACAACCTTTACAAATAGTTAATACAACATGAATATAGAGCAATTTAAAAAACAAGCTAAAATATGGGAACGTAAATTTTGGATTTCTACTATTGTAACTTGTACAATAATTATAACCACTTACTTTCTTCTAAAAAAAGATATGAATTGGAAAGACCCCGTAGAGTGGGTTATACTTTTTGCAATAACACTTGTGGGTGTTGTAGGAAGTTTTGCAAGTACTTATTCTTACTTTTTTGCTATTAGAATTGCTTACGATGGCATTTTAAATAGCCAGCAATCTGAATTAGTAATAAACAGACTGGATGCACTTTTATCACAAACTGCTGTAATAAATGAAGAAACAAATAAACTTACAAAAAGTATAGCAGATAGTACACAAAAAACTATCATTGGACTAGAACAATTATTGTGTGCAACAGAATTCTTTTTACAAGAAAGTGAATATGCAGATGAACTATTTATATTATGTGATACTGTATGCAAGGGAGCACTGTTTCCTCAAAATGCAGAAAACAAATCATTGCTAAAGCATTATGCAAATAATATAGAAACTAGCTTAGTAAAATGTGCTAAGCATGTAAAAAATTTTCATATAGCTACTTTAAGTACACAACCTTCTTTAGATGACAATGAATTATTAAATCAATACCTACACCCACTTATAAAACATTATAATTTAAACTTTAGTACCGAAGAAGTACAACAACAATTACAAAAGCATCACTCCATTATAAATAATATAAAACAGTTTAATACTGTAAAGGTTTTTGATATAATAAATTTACCTTTTCAGTTTATGGTAAGGCGCAAAGGTGAAGATTACACAGGCATTTTTACTTTGTTAGGCTCATATAATTTTACAGATGCTATGGTTGCACAATCTATATTTATAGAACATGATGAAGGTTGGTTAAACAGCCTTACGCATATTTTTAAAAAAATTACAACCCAGTAAATATTATTAATTCTAAGAATTAACATACTACGGCTTATACTTAGCCTCTGCATACAATTTATCGTTATCCAAAGCCATTAATTGCTTAGGCGTTATATCTGCATTTTTAGAGACATATTTTTTTACAATTTGCCAGCCTGCATACGACCCTATATTGCCAGGGGCATTTTCGCCCAGCTCCTGTGTTTTGGGTCCTTCAGATACATAGTTTTTTATAAGATTATTATCAGCAGTTTGTAAAAAATTATTTTGGATAAACAAACTCCAAATATTTGATTGATGCTCATTACAATCTTTCATTTGAGCTTTGGTATAACCCATCAATTTATACTCATCGGTTTCTGGTAAAAATTTGCTAAGCAACCACAACCTTTTTCCTTTTTCTATCATTTGAATTACCAGCCGCTTGTCTTCGTTAGTTTCAGGATACATATCATTTACAATATTGCGCATACAATTTACTGAAATGTATTCTGGTGCAAAACGAGCAGTAATGTATTCAGGATATACTTCTCTTACCATATCAGTTTTATATAAGGGGAAATCTTTTCCAAGGTGCGCTTGCAAGCCAACTATGAACGCATCTTCATCTAGTATGTCTCCATAGCCATCAGCAGGGCCTATATAGGTAATTATTTTACTAGGCACTTTGTAAGCAAGAAAATAATGTTTTACAAATTGCAACCCTTTTTTTATTTCTTTTTCGTAACTATTAAAATTAGCAAAATATTTTTGTGCTGTATCAAACACATTTCTATTATAAGTTATAATACTTTTTACATACAATGCAGTAGAATCAGGCGACCACTTTGGATCAGCTCCTAAAATTGTACCCATAAAGTTTTCGCCAAAAGTCGGATATGCAGCTATCAATTTGTCTAACCCAGCAGCCATATTATTGGTGTCTAATGCAAAGAAAGCTTGCTCAAAACGTTTGGTTTCGAGTGGCACTTTTACATTGCTTACATCTGGTATATTATTGCTGTTACAAGAAAATATAAAAACACAAATTATTAAACTAAATATCAAACGCATAAACAGTATATTTAACTTTGCAAAAGAAATGAAAAATAAATAAATATAAAGTTAATATAGTTTTTACATGAAAATAGCTTTAGCACAACAAAACTATCATATTGGTAATATAGAAGCCAATACAAAAAAGATAATAGAAGCAATAACGATTGCGAAGCAAGACAAAGCAGACATTATTTTATTTAGTGAACTATCTGTATGCGGCTATCCTCCAAGAGATTTTTTATATTTTAATGACTTTATAGAAAAATGTACTGCTGCAATAAATGAAATAAAAATGCATGCAGATGGTATAGCTGTAATAATTGGTGCCCCACAAAAAAACAATAAAATAGAAGGAAAAGATTTATACAATGCTGCTTATTTTTTGGCCAATAAAAACATACAACACATTGTACAAAAAACATGCTTACCCACCTACGATGTGTTTGATGAAGATCGTTATTTTGAACCTGCAAGCCAGTGGAATATTGTAGCGTACAAAGGGAAAAAACTTGCCATAACTATTTGTGAAGATATATGGAACCTAGGTGATAATCCTTTGTACGTAAACTGCCCAATGGATATTCTTATGCAACATCAGCCAGATGTAATGCTTAATTTATCTGCATCTCCGTTTGATTATACGCATGATGAAGATAGGCATGCGGTAATAAAAGCCAATGTACTTAAATACAAGCTACCTATGTTTTACTGTGGTGGTGTAGGTAGCCAAACAGAAATTGTATTTGATGGCAACTCATTGGTTTTTGACAAAGACTCAAACTTGTGTGGCAAACTTGCCTCTTTTAAAGAAGATTTACAATCATTTATTTTAAATGATGATGGTACGATAGAAGGAGATATTTTACAACCAGCCAGCCATGTACCAGATAGAGAATTGGTGCCGCTTGGGTTAGAAGCAAAATTGAATATACCACAGATATACGATGCACTCATACTTGGTATAAAAGATTATTTTGAAAAAATGGGTTTCAAAAAAGCCATACTTGGCAGTAGTGGTGGCATTGACAGCGCTGTTACACTTGCCCTTGCATGCGTTGCATTGGGTGCAGATAATGTAAAAGCTATTTTAATGCCTTCGCAATATTCTACGGGGCATTCTGTAGAAGATGCAGAGCAGCTCAGTATTAATTTAAAAAATGATTACAACATCATTCCCATAAAAAATATTTATGAAAGTTTTTTAACGGAGCTTAAACCACTCTTTGCTGATTTACCTTTTAACCTTGCAGAAGAAAATATACAAAGTCGTACAAGAGGAAATTTACTAATGGCTATTGCAAATAAATTTGGATACATATTATTAAACACTTCTAACAAAAGCGAACTTGCCACAGGCTATGGTACACTTTATGGAGATATGGCTGGTGGTATTGGCGTACTCGGAGATTGCTATAAAGTGCAGATATATGAACTGGCAAAATACATAAACAGAAACGGAGAAATTATTCCACAAAATATAATTACAAAAGCACCCAGTGCAGAGCTGAGGCCTGAGCAAAAGGACAGTGATAGCCTACCAGACTATGATGTGCTTGATAAAATTTTGTATCAATATATAGAACTTCAAAAAGATCCGCAAGCTATAAAAGCACTCGGTTTTGATGCAGCCTTGGTAGATAGAACGTTGAAAATGGTAAACACAAACGAATACAAGCGAAATCAATTTTGCCCAATCATAAGAGTTTCTCCCAAAGCATTTGGAGTAGGAAGAAGAATGCCGATTGTGGGGAAATATTTGAGTTGAAGGTTGAACAAACCAAGAAAAAAATTATACAAATATCACTTTTTCTTTACCAATTTACTTTTTGCAATTTCTACAAAATTCAGTGATGGAAGAATTGATGGTTCAAAACCTGACTGCAAAGTAAAATTAGAAATATATGCTCTTAAAAAAGGGAAAGCAATAGCTGGTGCATTTACATTCGGGAAATCAGATTTTTTAAATACTTCTGTAATTTCATTCTCTGCCTCAAATCTATAAGAAGCATTTATAATTAAGTCAAATTCAGGATTTTCAAGATTGACTTTAAAAATAACTGCAAAAGATTTCGGATTATCATTGTAAAAAACGTTCCCCACATTTAGTGAGAATTTTTTCTTCCTCTTGATATCCTTTTTTTCTAGTTTTTTAAAGGTTAAATCTAAAATCTTAGTATTTATTAATTGCAGTTTCATTAAGCAGCATTTGCAAATTGTTGTGATTGAAAATATTCCTCGGAATTAAATTCATTGGAAAAATCATTTTTATATCCAGAATCAAAATAATCAGTAAAGTATGGCTCATCAGCAATAGATATACCTTTTGTAATTTTATTTTCAAGTTCAAAATTGTATTTAGACTCTAGTAAATTAACAAATTCATTACTATCAATTTGTTCAAAATACTTGTCAATTTTGTTTTTTATTTTTTTATCTAATTTCATCTTCTATCTCTCCTATTTTTATGATTTTATTTTTAGATTTTTCTATATTTTTTGTAACATCAAAAACTGTACAAATCGTTACATTAGGCATTCGAGAATTTATATTAAAAATTCGTTCTTTTGCAAATTTAAAGAAAAAATTTCCTTTTACAACTTCTAGATCGATAATACCCTCTTTTCTAGCTAAATTAATAACTTCTCCATCAATAAAAGTACCATCTTTTAGCTTTTTCCTTGCTTTAGTTATTTTAGTTATAAAACACTTTCTAAGATATCCAAAAACCTTTTGTCCATCATCTGTATTCAAGTCTAAGAATAAATTATCCTTCACTTTTATTTTAGATTGAATTACTGCATATTTTAGATATTTATGTTCTTTTTGTTTTTTATCCCATGATTCAGCAATAGCCCATTTCTCTGCATCAATTTCAGGACTTTTTGATAACCCTTCTATGAAAAAGTATGCACCGTCACCTAACCAATGTAAATCTCCTCTTGAAGCCTTAAATCCATTTTTTATTATATTTTCTGAATTGTTATAATCTGTCCCATGAAAACCCTCAATAAATTTCATTTCCATATTGTAAATATATTAAAACTAAGGCAACAAACTAAATCAACTATTCTTAATTTTTTATTTGATTTATTAGAATTCAAGTAATAACAAGTATACAAATGATAGATGCAAGCTTTATCTTTGTCTCATGCTAAAAATAAGTAACCGTGGCATTCACATGCCATCATCTCCTATACGTAAATTAGTCCCCTTTGCAGAAGCAGCAAAAAAGAAAGGTATTAAAGTACATCATTTAAACATAGGGCAACCAGATATTGTAACCCCACAAAGCTGTATAGATGCAGTAAAAAATTGCGATGTACAAGTGCTTGCTTACAGCCATAGTGCAGGCAATGAAAGTTACAGAAAAAAACTAGTACAGTATTATGCTAAAAATAATATTGATGTAACATCAGAAGAAATAATAATTACTACAGGTGGAAGTGAAGCTATATCATTCGGTTTTATGGCCTGCCTTGATGCGGGTGATGAAGTAATAATACCTGAACCATTTTATGCAAACTACAATGGCTTTGCTGTACAGGCAGATGTAAAAGTAGTACCCATTGGTAGCAAAATAGAAACAGGTTTTGCGTTACCTCCAATAGAAGATTTTGAAAAAGCAATAACCCCAAAAACAAAAGCAATTGTAGTTTGCAACCCAAACAATCCTACAGGATATTTATACAGTGCTGCTGAAATGGAAACGCTAAAAGAAATTGTAATTAAACACAATTTATTTTTATTTGCAGATGAAGCTTACCGTGAGTTTTGCTACGAAGGCACACATACAAGTGCCATGCATTTGAAAGGTGCGGAGCAACATGTAATATTGATGGATACAATTAGCAAACGCTACAGTGCTTGTGGTGGACGCATTGGAGCATTTGTTACAAAAAATAAAGAAGTGCTTAATACTGCTATGAAATTTGCACAATGTAGATTAAGCCCTCCTTTTTATGCGCAGGTATTAGGTGAGGCTGCGGTTGATTTACCAGACAATTATTTTGATACAACAAAAGCAGAATACAAACTTCGAAGATATACTCTGGTAAAATGCTTAAACGAAATAGACGGTGTATTTTGCCCAAACCCAGGTGGGGCTTTTTATGCTATGGCAAAATTACCTATTGATGATAGCGATAAATTTTGCCAGTGGTTATTAGAAGAATTTTCTTACAATGGAAGTACGGTAATGATGGCTCCTGCTACTGGATTTTACGCTACGCCAGGTTTGGGTAAAGATGAAGTGCGTATGGCTTATGTACTTAATGTAGCATCTATTATTGGTGCTGCTGAATGCTTAAAGGAAGCTTTGAAAGTATATCCGGGAAGAAAATAATTATTTATGCCACGAATAAAAGAATAAATATATTCAATAGTTCGTGGCATTTTTATGTTTATTATTTTATAAAAGCATTATAGAAAATAATACCAATTATACATATTCTAAACCTCATTTACCAAAAACAAAAGAGCCATTTCAAATAAATGAAATAGCTCTTTATAAAAGTTTTTGTTGCTAAAATTATTTAGCCATATACTCTTCCAACTTGTCTTTATTTACAATCGTTTCTTTAAAAGTATAAGCACCTGTTTTAGGGCTACGCACTGCACGTATTACCTTACTCCAGTTTTTTGCGTCTGCTGCCGCTTTAAGATCTTTAATTTTGGCGTTCTTTGATGCTGCTTTTGCCATGATGTATTAATATTATATTTATTAAATAATTTATTTTACAAATAATTGTTGTTTTGGTTTTTTGATATTACCAGTACAACTAATTACTTAATTTCTTTATGAACCGTTACTTTTTTAAGTACAGCATTGTACTTTTTCAATTCTAAACGCTCCGTTGTATTCTTTTTGTTTTTAGTAGTTATATAACGACTTGTACCAGCCACGCCGCTAGCTTTGTGCTCTGTACACTCCATTATAACTTGTACTCTGTTACCTTTCTTTGCCATTGTTATGTTTATTGTTTACCAAGTATTGTGTTGGTAAGTGTTTATTACTTATATTTTAGATCCTGCTGCACGCATTGCTTTTACAGTAGCATACAAACCATTTTTGTTAATGGTACGGATAGCTTCTGAAGAAATCTTCATTATTACCCATTTGTCTTCTTCTGCTAGAAAATAACGCTTGGTTTGTAAGTTTGGTAAAAACCTTCGCTTTGTTTTTATATTTGAGTGAGAGACTTTATTACCTGTAATTGGTCTCTTTCCTGTAAGTTCACATACTCTTGCCATATCCTTTATTTTTGGACGGCAAAAGTACGGAATAATATTTATATAAAGAGGATAATTTTAATAAATTTTTACAATTGCAACATTAAAGCCCTTTTTGGTGCAAAATCATAGTAAAAATAGCCGTTTTTGTATTAAAAAATAACCTCTTTTACCGCTCTAAATATTGAAAAATCTTTTTTAATTATACTTAAACCCTTTTTTATTGGTATTTAATAGCCTTATCATTTGTAATGCAATGGTTGCCATAATAATCAAAACCCCCACATAAAAGGCATTATTCACACTTTTTCCTTCGTTAAAAAAAGCAAATGCTAAAATTATACCATACACAGGTTCTAAATTATACATAAGATTAGAAGTAAAGGCAGATATTTTTTGGAGCGCTTTTAATTGCAAATCGAAACAAAGCACTGTACAAATAATTGCCAAAAATAATAACCAATAAAAATCGGTAGCAGTGGGTATATAATAATCTACAACAGTATAATGAAAATAAAATGGAAGCAAAATACTTAGCACCAAAAAACCACCCGCCAACTCGTAAAAAGTGAGGGTACGAGGACTGTATTGTTTTATCAGTTGCTTATTAAAAATGGGGAAAATGGCAGCACCCAACCCTCCTAGTAAACCATAAATAATACCCAACTTAAATTTGGGGTGAAAATCGAAAATGATATAAATACCAATAATGGCCATTAAACCAAGCAGTACTTCTATCCAAACTATTTTTTTATTTAAAAACAAGGGCTCTAATAAAGAAGAGAAAAAACCAGCTGCTGATAAGCAAACCAATGCTACTGAAATGTTACCATATTTTACACTACCGTAAAATGTAACCCAATGAAAAGCTATTACAGCCCCCACTCCTACCATTTTCAAAATAGCTTTTAATGGCAATACGGCAAACTCTTTTTTACAAAACAAAATACCAGCCATTACCACAACAGTTATTAGTAGCCTGTACCAAACCAGTAATCCCTCATTGAGCATTATAAGCCTGCCTAGTACTGCAGTAAACCCTGCTAAAAAAACCGCAATATGTAATTGTATAAAAGCCTTTTTCATTTTATACAAGTAAAGATAAAAGAAACAAAGTATTTTATTTATGAAAGGTTTTTGCATTTAAAAGTAAAAACCTTAATTTGTAAAAAAATAATTGCTATGCTTAATGTAATAATTCCAATAGATTTTTCTGAAACATCACTAAATGCTGCACATTACGGTGTAAAAATGTATGCGGGCAGGCAAGATGTAAATATTATATTGTATCACTTTTATACAAAAGGCGATGATATAGATGTAGATATAAAATACTTAGAAAGTTTAAAAGCAGAATTTTTAGGTTATCTACCCAATGTAGAAATTTTAAATGAGTCTGGTAATACTTTCATAGAAAGTTTAACAGCCTTTGCACATGTACGTGCTGCCTATATGATTGTAATGGGGCTTACCGGAAAGTCTGCTTTAGCACAACGTTTTTCTGGTTCTAACACTTTAAAAATGGCTGAGCAAGATGTATGTCCTGTATTAATAATACCGCCAATTGCAAAATTTAATGGTATAAAAAATATTTTGATAGCTTCTGAAATGAAGTATGTAGAAGATACACCAGTATTACTTGCTGTGAAAAGAGTGTTGGCAGATTTAAAACCAAACTTGCATGTGTTAAATGTAGATGATACACATTACATTTCACTTACCGAAAGTTATAAAGAAGAGCGTGACAAGATGGAAGAATTGCTAAGTGAATTCAATCCTGAATTTTACTTTATGCGGTTATTTGATTTTCATGAATCCATCAATATGTTTGCAGCAGATAAAAAAATAGACATGATTATAATGGGACCCAAGCACCATGGCTTTTTTGCAAAATTGTTTAAAACACAACATACAAAGAAAACTGTTTATCAAAGTGAGGTTCCTGTATTGGCTGTTCATGAATAAATCTTTTTTTACCAAATACAAAATCGCCCTTTCTGTTTTTTACAAAAAGGGCGATTTTTTTTATTTATACTATTTCTAAACCGAGGCTATTGCCTTTTGTCTATCAGCTACAATATCTACCACATTTGCCCCCATGTGGCATTGCCCATTAAACGATGCGGTAGGTTCTATTTGTAATTTCCCTGCGTACAAATCACCATCTACCACCGCTTTTCCATGTAAGCACAAAAGATCATCTATTTTAATCTTACCGTTTACTTTTCCTATAATGTCTGCTTGTTTACCATAAATATCTCCCTCTACTACTCCATTGGCTCCAATTATAATTTTAGCTTTTCCTTCTAAGTTGCCTATTATGGTGCCATCTACTCTTATATCTCCATTGGTTTGTACATTACCACATATAGTAGTACCAGCACCTATAATAGTGGTAGAAGCTGTAGGAAAATCATCTATACCAGATTTAGATTTTGATTTAAACATGATTGTAATTTTAAGTTTTTCAAAATGATGTTACACATAATAACTAAAATAAATGAGTAAATTTTATTTTTACACAAAAAAATTAATATAAATATTTAAAATTTTAATAAAGATGACCTTCATATTAATACATATTATATAATATTAATCTTTATATATACTTGTTTACTTGTTGATGACTTATTATAATTGCTCATATATGCTACGATGTTTTGAAAGTAACACTTACTATTTTACCGCAATGTTTTTGGAGCAAATGGTAACTTTACAACCATAAATTTTATATAAACAGTTTCATAGACTAAAAATCAGTAACACAATCATGACTACTCTTTTTAAAAAACTAAACTACAAAGACCAATCTGCTATACTTATTTTAAATAGCCCTGCTTCTTTTAAAGATGAACTAACTTTAATGAAAGATTTTACAACCATAAAAAAATTTACAAAAGGATTAAAAGAAATAACTTTTGTACTTGCATTTGTGCAAACAGAAATTGAAATTGAAAAAAGTATAAATCAAATTTTACCATTGCTAATAAATGATGGCGTTTTTTGGTTTGCTTACCCAAAAGGAACTTCAAAAAAATATAAAGTAAATATTAGTAGAGATAATGGTTGGGAAACACTAGGTAATAATGGATTTGAAACTGTAAGAGCAGTATCAATAGATGAAGATTGGAGCGCCCTAAGATTTAGAAAAGTAGAAAACATAAAATCAATAACTAGAAATAAAAAAATTGCCATTAGCAAAGTTGGAAAAGAAAGGGCAGTATAAAAAAATATTTGAATTTAATTAAAACATTAAATAGAACTTTGCAATTACATTTTTACTCATGATAAAAAACATTTTACAAAACCCACTTTTCTTTTTTAAAAAAATAGCCTTTTTAGAAGGCTGCTCATTTTTACTTTTTGGCTTAACAATGCCAGTAAAATATTTATTAAAAATACCTCAACCAAACTATGTGGTAGGTATGGTACATGGATTTTTATTTATGGCTTATTGCTTACTATTAGTACTTGTATGGAACAAGCATAAATGGAGTTTTACAAAAGCTTGTTTAGCATTTGTATTATCACTTATACCTTTTGGAACTTTTTGGGGAGATAAAAAAGTTTTTAATACTAATAAAGATTTGAGAAGTTGATATGTTTTTATGCATGTAAATGGGCCAACATTATAGTCAAATCAAAAAGCAATTTTTAAAACGAAAACAGTAATTCGTTTTCATTTTGCATTATATCTACCATTGCATTATACAAAGTATTTAAGTCTGCTTGGTTATTAAAAGCTTGTATGCTGTATCGTAAATAAACCTTATCGTTGTGTGGCATTATAGGCACTTCTATTTTATACTTTTCAAACAAAATAGCTTTTAAAGCAAGTGGGTTATTGGTATTAATTGGTATGCTAAACATTTGTCCAATAAATTCATTATCAAGTGGACTTATAGGTTGTGTATTTAATA
>JAYVID010000259.1:0-4291 GCA_043770525.1 Ferruginibacter sp. | reverse complement strand
CCGCCGTAGCCAGGTATCAACCCAAGGTTTACTTCTGGTTGCCCAAATTTTGCATTTTCACTACACAATCTAAAATGGCAAGCCATGGCCAACTCACATCCACCACCCAATGCAAAACCATTTACCGCTGCCAATACTGGCTTTGGGCTATTTTCTATTTTAAAAAATATATCCTGCCCACGCTTTGATAATGCCATTGCTTCTGCTAAATCCAACCCACCGAACTCAGTAATATCAGCACCTGCCACAAAAGCTTTGGCACCAGCACCTGTAATGATTGCAGATTTTATTTCATCTTTGTTTAAAACTTCCGTCATAGCATCGTCCAAATCTGTAAATACATTTTTGTTTAACGCATTTAATTTGTCTGGACGATTGATGGTAATAATTGCTGTCCCATTTTCAATTGTAAAAAGTATGGTTTCAAATTGCATAATATAAAAAATTTAATTTCGAAGATAACACTTTTATAACTTTACTTTATGACATTGCTCAACATCATTACATACACAGGTACATTTGTATTTGCCCTTACAGGTGCATTGAAGGCAAGAAAATTTAAAATGGATATTTTTGGTGGGTTGGTTGTTGCATTTGCTACAGCTTATGGTGGTGGTACTATAAGAGATTTACTAATTGGCGTGCGCCCAGTAAATTGGGTAAACGATTACTTTGCACTTGGGTTGGTATGTGCAGGAGCAGTCATTACTTTTTTGGTAAAAGAAGGTGTAAATAAATTTAGCAAAACAATTTTTTTTACAGATGCACTGGGTATTGGGCTTTTTACTGCGGCGGGAATAGAAGTAGCACAACAAAACGGTGTAAATGATGCTTATGCACTCATTATGGGTGTAATTTCAGCTACATTTGGTGGCTTACTTGCAGATATTTTTTGCAATGATGTACCCAACCTTTTTAAAAAAGGAGAATTGTATGCTACAGCTTGCGCAATTGGTGGTGGTGTTTATTTATTATTACAACACACAGGTATTCCTAAAAATATCAACTTAGTTATATGTGTATTTTTAGTTTTACTCATTAGGGTTTATTCTAAAAGAAATAGGTTGCAGTTGCCTAATATTTAATTGTTTAATTGTTGCTTATTCTTTTCGCATAAAACTTAACTCAATATATATCAATATTTTAAGACTTAATATTTATATTTTTCTTTAAATAAAAGACAATATTAGTGTTTTTTTTCTATTTTTTAAGATATTAATACTATTTTTGTACTTTAGTACAAGAAAATAAAGTAATCAAGAATGACCAACAAAGATGTTTTAAAAACTATATTTAAAGATTTTGCGGATAATTTACCATTGCAAGTAACAAGGCGAAATATAGACATACCAATAAATAGTGGTAAAATAATAACTGTTACAGGTGTAAGGCGTGGTGGTAAAACATCTGTAATGTTGGATACCATAAATAAACTTGTGTTATCAAATGTGAGGCATGATAAAATACTATTCTTAAATTTTGATGATGATAGATTACATTTTGAGCCAACAGAATTTGATACAATAATACAAGCTTTTAAAGAACTATATCCAGATACAAACCCAAAAGAAACTTTCATATTTTTTGATGAAATACAAGTTGCAGATGGGTGGGAAAAATTTGTACGCAGGCTGTACGATACATTTACAAAAAACATTTTTTTAAGTGGAAGCAATAGTAAAATGCTGGCCACAGATATAGCTACAACCCTTCGTGGGCGTACATTACAATACGAAGTATTTCCTTTATCATTTAAAGAAAATTGTTTTTTTACCAATACCAATGTAGATGTATTGGCTACAAAAGAAATACCTAAAATAATAAGAGCCTATAAAAACTATGTCAACCATAGTGCCTTTCCAGAGCTGGTATTAAACAATTATCAGTTTATGGAGCAAACACTGCAAGAGTACTATTTTGTAATGCTGTATAAAGATTTAGTAGAACGATATGATATAAAAAATACCACTGCATTAAAATATTTTGTAAAAAGAATATTATCAAATTTAACAAAAAGCACTTCTATAAATAAAATAAACAACGAAATGAAATCAGGCGGTATAAAGAGTGACAAAAACTTTTTGTACCAAGTAGCGGAATATTTAGAAGCAATATACTTTTTTCAAAAACTGCCTCGCTGGAACCCATCTTTAAACAAAGAAACATTTAGCGATAAAAAATATTATTGCATAGACAATGGCTTTTTAAAAGCCTTGCTTACACGTACAAGTACAGATGATGGTATCTTATTAGAAAATCTTGTGTTCTTGCACTTACGCCAGCAGTTTCCCTTTGGTAGAGATTTGTATTTTTATAGTGGCAAAAAAGAATGCGATTTTGTACTAACAAAAAATGATGTAGCTACACAACTCATACAAGTTTGTTACAATATAGATGATCCAGATACATTAAAAAGAGAGGTAGATGGCCTTATAGAAGCAGCAGAAAATTTCAGTTGCAAAAATTTATTATTGGTTACAGATGATGATGAGAGAGAAATAATAACAAAAGGTTTTAAAATAAAAGTAGTAAAGGCTTGGAAGTGGATGTTGTTTTAATGTAAAAGAGTTACTTAATAGATAAGAAAAAAAATGTTTATTTATTTGCTGATTTATCAATCAATTTTCTTAAAGGCAAAAGGGGTAATAACACTATAATAATCATTATCACACTAATAAGCGTAACTGAATATTTTTCAGTATTAAAAAATTGCAATAAAATTTAATCAAAAAAGTTGCAGGTGGCAATTGGAATACTGTAGTAAAAAATGAGGCAAATACTATTATTATTGATATTATATCAAGTATTTTAATTGCAAGAGAATTATTATTGAATTTTTCTATTTCCTTACTGTTATGAGTTGCTTTTTCAAGTTCCCAATTATTAAGTAACGATAATGCAGTTTCATATTTTTTATCTTCTTCTAAATATTTTACTTCTGTTAGAGGAAGCCAATTAAAATTACTAAATTGAGAAGGGGAAGGTGCAAGAGCTGCATTAAGATTTTTTGCTTGATTAAAATTTATACCCATTTTAAGAGTTAATCTACAATATAGATAAGAGCCAATAGTTCTTAAAAATAAAACATAACTTAAAATACTAATAACCAAAGATAATAGTCCAACCAAAATACCTTTATTTTCAAAAAAAGGTATAGAAATTAGAAAAATAATTGAAAGAGATAAAACTGAAAATTTAATTAGTAAATCATAAACGTGTGTCCAAAACATAAAATAAAAATTTATTAAATCGCTTTTGTTTTGATTAGAATAAAGCTATTTTTCATGAAACAATTTAAAAATCCCTATTATCCACCACCCAATTTTTTATATAATCTGATATTTCTCCAAAAGTAGTTCCTGGAGGAAAGAGCTTTCCAGTACCCATATCATTTAAGGTTTGCATATCATCTTCTGGTATAATGCCGCCACCTGTAAGGAGTACATCATTCATACCTTTCTCTTTAAGCAAAGTCATTATTTTGGGAAAAACTGTCATGTGTGCACCGCTTAAAATACTTACGCCTATTGCATCTACATCTTCTTGCAATGCAGCATTCACCACCATTTCAGGTGTTTGGCGTAGACCAGTATAAATTACTTCCATACCTGCATCTCTCAATGCTGTGGCTATTACTTTAGCCCCACGGTCGTGGCCATCCAACCCTACTTTAGCTACTAATACTCTTACTGGTCTGTTTAATAATTTACTCAATGTATTTTTTTTGTGCTGTAAATATAAAATAAAAAATCGTTTTATGTTTTTAACATTTCAAACAATAAATTACTGGGTTACATTTTTATAATACTAGGTATTATACTTTGCCTTAGGTAATCAATTTTATTTTTTCAACTAAATTAAACACTAATGAGAATTTACCTATTACTCACAGGCTTTTTATGCTTAGTTGTAAGCTGCCAACATGCAAGTGATAAAAAAAATGAGGCAACAGCAGATTCAACAAATAATTTTAAAAATATATCATCAACTGCTGCCAAAGAAAACAATTTGCCTGACAAAAAATTTATAAGAACCGCAGATATAAAATTTAAAGTAAATGATGTAACCAAAACTACATATAACATTGAAAATATTTGTAGCAATCATGGTGGTTTTGTAACTTTTACAAACCTAGAAAGCAATATTGACAAACATAGTGAAACAGCCATTAGTATGGACTCTTTACTTGAAACTACCTACTATACAATTACCAATAATATTACGATAAGAGTACCCAATACGAAACTAGATACGACTTTAAAAGATATTGCAAAAAATATAGATTATTTAG
>JAYVID010000258.1:0-6365 GCA_043770525.1 Ferruginibacter sp. | reverse complement strand
AAAATTAGCCTTTGTAGCACTAACACCAAAAAGCAAATTGCTTGAGGCTGTAATTGTAAAAAGTGACTACCCAATTTTTCATGTGCATTAAACATTTCTCCAGATTGAAATACTGCAATATCTGCGTCAGAAAAGAATGAATAATTCCAAACCATTTTTGTTGTATCAATAAAATTATCGTCTTCGTATGCCATTTGTGTTTGATTTAATACCGCTTGTAATTTAGTGCTTTAACATAAATTTATGTAAGCTTAATTTGCAAAGAAATAAAAATGTCACATTTTTGTAAAACGAAAATTTTCGTAGATTTATTTAAAACTTTATTTATGTTCAAAAAAAGTTCTTTAGCAATTGTATTTGCATTCATTACCAGCATTTCATACGCACAAATGGTACAAGTATCGGGAGTAATAAAAGATACCTCAACTAAAATAAGTGTAAAAAATGCAGTAGTTGCTTTATTAACACCAAAGGATAGTATTTTAAAAGCTTTTACAAGGGTAAAGGAAGATGGGACTTATCTTTTAAAAAATATAAAACCTGGTAAATATATTCTTACTGTGAGCCATCCTACTTTTGGAGATTTTGTAGATGATATAGAAATAAATGATAGCAATGAAAAATTAGCCTTTGTAGCACTAACACCAAAAAGCAAATTGCTTGAGGCTGTAATTGTAAAAAGTGGAAACCCAATACGAATAAAAGGTGATACTACTATTTATACTGCAGATAGCTTTAAAGTAAGTGCCAATGCAAATGTAGAAGAGCTATTGAAAAAAATGCCAGGTATACAAGTTGATAAAAATGGACAAATAAAAGCAATGGGGCAAACGGTAGAAAAAGTATTGGTAGATGGAGAAGAATTTTTTGGTGATGACCCGGGTATGGCTGTAAAAAACTTACGTGCAGATGCAGTAAAGGAAGTACAAGTATTTGATAAAAAAAGTGAGCAAGCTGAGTTTACAGGTATAGATGATGGTAAAACAAAAAAGACCATAAACTTAAAATTAAAAGAAGATAAGAAAAAAGGATACTTTGGTAAAATAGACCTTGCAGGTGGATTGCAAAATGATATAGACCATAGATACAACGATAATATTTTACTAAGTTCTTTTAAAGGAAAAAGAAAGTTGACAGGCTTTTTCTTAAATGGGAATACAGGGCAAGATGGTCTTAGCTGGCAAGATGAACAAAAATTTGGTGGTGATAACGATAATATGGTAATGGATGAAGATAATGGATATACTTACTACAGTAGAAGTTCTGGTGGTGATGAGGAGCCTTATGTGGATGTTAGAAATGGCTTTATTGTAAATACAAATGCAGGTTTGCAATACAGTAATAAATGGAATGATAAAACTACTTTAAATTTTTCTCCTAAATACAACAACCAGCGTTATACAAATGTACAAGAAATGGATACCCGTACAATAGGTGATTCTGTTTTAAATTCTAGCAATAGAACATTTTCAAACATAAATAGATCTAATGTAAAACTAAAAGCTATTTATGATGTAAAAATAGACTCTATAAATACTTTAAAAATAACCGCTAAAACTAATTTTTATGAAACAGAAAGTTTTGGTAAAACCAATGGTACAACCACTGGTACGAATGATAAAATAATAAATTCTACCGATGGAATGAATGAGAGTAAAACAAAAAAACAGGCCTTAGCATTGGAAGCTATTTTTAAACACAAGTTTAAAAAAGCAAGAAGAACTTTATCTGTAAATGCGGACTGGAGTACTTTAATTACTGATGGTGAAAGATTGCAAAGATCAACTAACAATGTAGGAGGATTTTTCTTGCCAATTGATCAAACAAGAATCTTTGATAAAACTACTGGAAAAATATCTTCTAGAGTAGTTTATACTGAACCATTAAACAAAAACTATTCTTTAGAGTTAGGCTATCAATTTGTAGCAAATAATGGAAACAACCAAAGTGTAACTTACAATCCAAATAGTGGTAATGGTAAATATGATGTAAAAATTGATTCATTATCTAATAGGTTTGATCAAAATATTATACAAAACATACCTTCTGCAAAAGTAAATTATGCAAAAAAGAAATTAAAATTTAACATTGGTGCTGGGGTAAGCTTTGTAAACTTTGCTTTAAAAGATCTTAGCATAAACAAAACAAACAATAGAGATTTCACCAACTTTTTTCCTACTGCAAATTTTACTTACAGTTACAAATCAAACCATAGCTTAAATGTAAAATACAACGGTAGCACAAGGCAGCCAAGCATTACAGACTTGCAACCACTAAGAGACAATAGTGATATATTTTACCAAAAAATAGGTAACCCTGATTTAAAGCCAACTTTTACCAATAGCTTTAGCATACAACACAATGGCTACAATTTTATAAAAGATATGTGGAATTATCAATCCTTTAATGTAAATTTTGAAAACAACTCAATTGCAAATAATGAGACTGTAGCACCAGGTGGTAAAACAACTGCACAATCTATAAATACAAATGGCAATTACAACATAAACATGTGGAGTGGACTTGGCTTTAAAGCTAAAAAGATTGATACTCGTTTTAATCTTAATGCAAACCTCGGTGCAAATAGATTTGTTTCTTTTAGAGATACTCGTAAAAATATAACCAACAATACCAATGTTGGTTTATCAATGTATGTATCAAAGTCGAAAGATAAAAAGTATGATGTGAGCGTGAATATAGGTACTGATTACAATGCTCAAAAATCTTCTTTGCTTAAAACGAATACAAATTATTTTACCAGCAATATTGGTTTTGATGGAACTATTTACTATAAAAAAGTATGGTCTTTGTCATCTAACGTAGAATACAATGCAAGACAAAAAACACAAAACTTAAGCGCTATAAATAATGGGTTATGGAATGCAAAATTACTACGCACATTTAAAAAAGATGAATTTACGGCTTACTTTATGGTGAGAGATATACTTAATCAAAACAGGGGTATTGATAGAGACTTTGGTACCAACTCTTTTTCAGAAACAAGAAACGAAAGACTTAAAAGATACTGGATGATTGGCTTTACATGGAATTTTAAAAACAAAGCAGCAGCAAAAAAATAATTTAACTCACTTATAATTTTTACAAATGAAAGCAATTATCATAACAACGTTAATAATCCTTTTTTCTATAGGAAAAATAAATGCACAAATATTTATAGACAAAGCAAATATTGAATTTGAAGTAGTATCAAATATAAAAAAGAATATGGGTAACGATGGATGGGCAGAACGAATGGGCGACAAACTTCCTATTTTTAAAAAGGAATATTATGATTTTACTTTTGAAAATAACAAAAGTGTTTATGTGTTTAATAGGTTAGCAGAAAAAGAAAAATTTCCAGAATGGATGCGCTCTGAAAACAAAAACAAGTGGTATACTGATTTTAATACTGGCAAAATAAATATAGAAAAAGAAATGATAGGCTCTATGTTTAATGTAGAAGATAGCATACCTAAAATGGAATGGAGATTGATAAATGAAAATAGAAATATTGCTGGATTTAACTGCAAAAAAGCAGTTGCAAAAATATTTGACAGTGTATATATATTTGCTTTTTATACAGATGAAATAATGATACCGGGCGGACCTAACTCTATTAATGGATTACCTGGAATGATAATGGGGCTTACCATACCAAGGTTATTTACCTCTTGGATAGCTACAAAAGTTTCTGTAAATGGTGTTGATGTTTCAAAAATAAAACCAACCTTAGCTAAAAAATATTACAGCAATAATTCGTTAAAAACATTTGTAGAAGATCGTACTAAAGACTGGTGGGGCGGCGATGATATTACAGATGATCAAAAACAACAAAAAAATAGATTTGTATGGGGGATGTTGTTATAAAGGTAAAGTTATTACCAATTAATATTTTTTTCAATGCAGCTATTTTTATAGCTGCATTGTCATTCAAAATATGAGCAACTACATTTCTATATCAATACCAGAACCCTGCACACAAGATTGGAATGCAATGATACCAAACAAACAGGGCAGGCTTTGTAATAGTTGCCAAAAAACGGTAGTAGATTTTACTACTATGAGCGATACTCAAATAGTAAATTATTTACAAAATAATAAAGGCGGTGGTTGTGGTATTTTTCACAATGACCAATTAGAAAGTAAAATTTTAATACCTAAAAAACCTTTACCATGGTTAAAATATTTTTTCACCATTACGTTACCTGCATTTTTATTATCGCAAAAAATATGGGCACAAAAGAAAATTGCTAAAGCCGAAATTACATTAGCTAAACCCAGCATTGCAGTAGCAAAAGTAGTACCCATCACAAAAGTAAAAGCCAGTGTAGTTTTATTAGATGAAGTGGTTGTAAAAGCTACTAAAAACCAAAGGCGTATGGGGTATTTTACAACAGGAGCTTATTCAATTTTATCATGTAGCACAGTAGGAAAAACTATGAAAGCAGAAAAAAATAAAGAGATTGTAATAAACGATATCAATATCTACCCCAACCCTATTTTAGCAAATACCAAAATGAATATTAGTTGGAATATGGAAATAATAAACAACCAATTTGTAGAAGTTTTTAATGCCAATGGAACATTAATACAAAAAGAATTAATACCTGTTAGCACAAAATCAAAAACGGCTTTCTTCACACTTTCTCAAATGGCAAAAGGGTTGTACATTATTAGAATAACAGATACAAAAACACAACTAAAAATGAGCAAGGAGTTTATAGTTATATAAAAGAAGGTTCGATTAATTTCGAACCTTTTATAAAATTTTAATGCGCATAATCCATTTCAAAATCTCCTTTTATTCTTTCTATGGAAGGATTAAAATAGCCAAACTTTAAATCTGGAAACTCTTCTTGAATAAGTTCTAACATTTGTTTCATACCTATGCATTCACCTGTATCCGTTACACCTATTTTCCCTAAATACCAATCAGGATCTATATTAAAATTTCGCCATTGTATCATTTTCAACCCTGTCTCTTTTATTAGTTTTCTTAGCGCTTCATATTCTGCAATACTATCTGTCATCCCTGGAAAAACGAAGTAATTGATACTCGTCCACGCTCCCATTTCATTGGCCACTTTTAAGCTTTCAATAATATCATTAAAATGATAATTATTTGGACGATAGTACGGCGTATAAATCTCTTCCCTTGCACTATTCGTGCTCACCCTTATACTCGTAAGACCCGCTTCACACAAAGCTTTTACAGCTTTGGGCATACTGCCATTTGTATTTATATTTATGCTACCTTTTTGTGTATGCTTTCTTATTTCAATTATAGATTCTTTTATGGTTTCCCACATAAGCAAAGGTTCACCCTCGCAGCCCTGCCCATAACTAATTATTGGAAAAGGAGCAGTTTCTAAATGTGGTACAGTAAACTCCACAATCTCTTCTGCAGTTGGTTTAAAAGTTAATCTATCTTGTGTACTCACTATCGTTTCATCACTTGGCTGAAAAGAAATACAACCAATACAATTTGCATTACAAGCAGGCGAAATAGGAACAGGGCATTCCCATCTACCAAGCGCTAGGTTTCTTGCAGCAGGACAAGTATATGTCATGCAACAATTTTCCATCAAATGTTTTATCAACCTATTTTCTGGATATGATTTTAATAATTGATTGGTACCAACTTCAATTTCTTCATCTTTATATCCTTCACTTTCTTGTCTTATATCTTTTTCAATTCTAACAGCAGGCACATACATTTTATCATCTTGCCAACCAGCAGCAGTATAACAAAACAAAGGCAAAGTAGGAGCATCGGGCATAGTTTCGTAAGCAGCAATGTACAACCCTGTATGAGCAGGTGGTATAAAAGCCGCTACAGCCCAGCCTTTTTCGCAAATACGCATCTCCCCCGTTTCCACATCAATACCAATCCCTCTCCTACCTGGTAGTTCATATAGCTGTCCCCCTTCTGGTAGCAAAATCCACTCATCTACAGGTATAGGAAATGCATCCCAGCCACTTCTACCAACCACAAAAAGGGTTTCATCTTCATAAATTCCGCCTTTGCCATCAGAAAACATTAAATAAGGAGATGCTGTAAGTGTATTGCTCATGCTGCAAAAATACTTAACTTGTTTAATTGTTTTATTGTTTAATTGTTGGTTAATTAAAGGAATTCATAATTTTAGAAAAGTTCAAAATTGTTTAAAATATTTTGGACAAAAATTTCATTTTTGCCCAAGCTAGAACACAGCAATGAGAAACATTGGTGGCGACGCTCCGTTCAGGATTAAATCTTTTGGCATCTTTCATCAAAGCGTTTGCTATCGATAATTTATTTTTATGCAATAACAATAATACTTTTGCAAAAAAAATAGTAATACAACTTTAAAAAATATTTAATG
>JAYVID010000257.1:0-3537 GCA_043770525.1 Ferruginibacter sp. | reverse complement strand
CGCATGAAATAGATGTGCTAGCTGAGAATGAAGAAAGCTTTTTATTGATTGAATGCAAATACCATAATAGTGGTTGGTATTGTTAGCGATGTAAAAATACCTTTGTACATACATTCGAGATACCAAGATGTATTAAAAAATTGGGATAAAACATCTTCCACAAAGCCTCTTAATTGCTGTTTGGTTACCAACACAAAATTTTCGAGTGATGCGGTTACTTATGGCAATTGCATTGGAATAAAACTTCTTGGATGGGATTATCCCACTAAAAAAAGTTGGGTTTGCACTTTATAACCTTGCCATTGAAAAATAGCAGCTATGTATTTTTCAAATGGAAAGCCAGATGGCCCCAAAGCCATAATGGCTCTTTTTAAATTGTAACGGCCAGCATAGCTTCTAGAGCCACGTTTCAACAAATTGAATGCAGCTTGGTATATTTTTTTTGTAGAAATACCGCTGTATAATGTTGATTCAATTTCTACTAAAATGGTATCAATTGTGGCATTATCAGCTCCAGATTTTGCTAATGAGTTTCTAAGCTTTTCTGAAGAATATTCGTCTTCTATACCTGATGCTTTTGTTATAAAAATGCGTTTATTTTTCATAGTGCTAAATTACCTACTTTAATAGCCCTTTACTATCTTGTAAAAATTGATTAAATGAAAGTGGTTCAAAACCTGTTATATCTTTTACACAAGATGTTGTGGCAGGTTGTTTTTGAAAACGAGGAAAATAATGCAACATGATAAGTACTAAAATAAACATAGCAGCAACTTTTTCTTTTCTTTTCTCTACATAGAATCTTAGTAAGTTAGGAGAAACAAACGTTACTTTTTCACCAATTTCATCACTTATTTTTTTAGCCATCTCTGCAAATGTTAATGCTTCATTACAAGTTAATTCATATGCTTGATTAGTGTACATGTCTGTATTTACTATTATTTTAGCAGCTACAGCGCCTACATCTCTTACATCTACCAAGGTAAATTTAGCATTGCCAGCAGGAAGAAATATTCGTTTTTTTTGAATCAAATCACTATTTAAGGTAGTAGTAAAATTCTGCATAAAATATGCGGGGCGCAAAAAAGTAAAAGGAATATTACTATCTAGTATCAGTTTTTCAATTTTATGATGTGGTATTATGTTGCTTTTTTCTACACCCTGTACAGATAGAAAAATGATGTGCTTAACCTTGCATGCTTTTGCAACTTCAATTAATGGTTTGAAGTATTTTTGGGTATCAGAAATTTGTGGTGGCCGTAATAGAAAAAGTATATCGCAGTCTTGTAAAGCGAACGCATATGTTGAAGCATCGGTAAAATCAAATTTCACAACACCCAAATTATAGTCAATTAACTTTTTACTTTCCTCCTCCACATTTCTAACAGCTGCAATAATGTTTAGCGAATGATTTATTTTTTGCAAGGCATTGATAACTTCACTACCCACATTACCTGTTGCGCCAGTTATCAATACATTCTTTTGTTTTATATCATTTTCCATTAAGTATTATTTTTCCATCTTCCATTTCTATTATCCTATGACTTCTATCTGCTATGCTTTGGTCGTGGGTTACAATAAGCAAAGTTTGCTTGTACTCTTCTGCTAATTTTTTGAATATATCAAAAACCAACTCACTATTTTTTTTATCCAAATTACCTGTTGGCTCATCTCCCATTATTATCAATGGGTCGTTTATCAATGCTCTTGCAATGGCTACTCGTTGCTTTTCCCCACCAGATACTTGGTTGGCATTTTTTAAAGCTAGTTTATCAATATCTAACATTTTTAATTTTTCCATTGCCTTTGCTTCTACTTCTTTTTCTGAAAACTTTCCCAATTTTAATGCAGGCAACATTACATTTCGTAATACCGAAAATTCATTGAGCAAATAATGAAACTGAAATACAAAACCAATTTTTTCATTTCTTACCTGTGCTAATTCCGCTTCTTTTTTATCATGCATGCTTACACTATCTATCCATAATTCTCCTTCATAATCTGTATCCATGGTAGATAAAATGTAGAGCAAAGTAGATTTTCCACAGCCTGATTTTCCTGTTACAGAAACAAACTCTCCTTTTTTTATAATGAAATTGATATCGCTCAAAACCCTCACCGTTATTGGGTCGTGAAAGTCTTTGTTTATATTCTTTGCTTCTAAAATTGTATCGCTCATATTATTTACCTCTTATAATTATTACAGGATCCACCTTGCTTGCTTTTCTAGATGGTAGCCAGCCAGCCAAATAGGTGGTGATTAATGAAAATACAATTCCTATTATATAAAACTTAATATTATAATCTACGGGATAGGTATCTACAGATGGCAATGCAGTTGTTTTAAAAGGCACAGTATCTATTGCTGCTGATATACCAAACCCAAAAAGTAAGCCTAGTAAGCCTCCAAATAAACCAATACTCAATGCTATCATTAAAAATATTCGTTTCACATCTTTCCCTGTAAAACCTGTGGCTTTTAAAATAGCAATGCTTTCCATTTTTTCATAAATCATCATGTTTAAAATATTATAAATACCAAAGCCTGCCACTATTAGCAGTACAACACCTACAGCCCACGAAATAATATCCCTAATACCACTACCTGTAGAAAATTGTGCATTGGCGGTAAAAATATCTTCTGCATCTATATTAAATACGGTAGAAAATTGTTTCGCTAAAATGGGGGCTGTATTTATGTCTTTTAGTTTTATCTGAATATCTGTGTAATAACTATTGGGTTTTTCCAATAGTTTTTGTACCGTAGCTATTGAGGCATAGCTTTGTGTTTTATCAAAAGCTGCTACGCCTGATTGATATATGCCAACTACCTTAAGCGAAAATCTTTCGCCACTAATGGCCGATATTTGAACAATATCTCCAATTTCTACCAATAGGTCTTCTGCTAAACCGCTTCCTAAAATAATACTGTTCGACTGTCTTTCTAAATCAAAAGGATTGCCTTTAATAATGTATTCACCCAAGTGAAAAAGTTTTACTTCGCTTTCAATTTCTATGCCATTTACTACACCTGTAATTTCTTTTGATGCATCATTAAAAAATACAGGCGTTGTTATTTTGGGCACAGCACCTAATACATTTTTATCTTTTTTTAAAGTTTCTATTATGGCGTTACTATTATAAATACCCTCTCTTGTATTGCCCGTTTTTACAGACTGTATAAAGTTGTATGTTTTTTTAAAAGAATCTACTCTATTTATTGGTTGATTTTTACTAGCCTTTGTATCGTTAAATAATCGAACATGCGCCGTTCTGTTTAGCATAAGGCCATCTAATAAAACATTTAGCCCACTCATAAAACTCAATAGTGAAATAAACATGTCAATGCTAAATGTTACGCCTATGGCCGCTATCAACGTTTGTTTCCATCTTGCTAGCAATAATGCTTTTGCTATGCTTATTATTAATTTCATTTTATTCTTTTGGTTTAAAAATGAAATCGGTTGCCGAAAGTCCATTCACTATTTCTACTTTTTCGTAATCTTTCAACCCAATCGTTACTTTCTTTTTTTTCTT
>JAYVID010000256.1:0-6308 GCA_043770525.1 Ferruginibacter sp. | reverse complement strand
ATAATCCGAAGCCGTCACCACATCAGCCGTATAATAATTTACCAACCCATCGTTATCAGAGTCAACCGCAAGTTTTTTATCACTGATGGTTACTAACACATTCCCTAAATGATTACTTAACTCAAAGATTTTTTTACTAATTCCAAAAAAATCCGCTGCCCCTTATTTTCAAAAAAACATCAAAGAACTTTTTTACTGGTCGCCTTCGCTCATGCAATATAATAAATTTTCCTTGCACACGCATCATGTATATGTGTGTATGTATGTGTAGGCTTACATGTGCTTGTGAACATGTGTTTGCGTACGCTCTCATGTATGTGAGCCTGTGTTTGCTAGCGTGCGTACATGAGCGTAGGCTTAAGTACATGTATGCTCATGCTCGCATACGGGAGAGGTTCGTGGCGAAAAATATTTATTTGATTGCCCTGCATAAACTTCAAAGTATAATAACACTCTCGGGCAATCGAATAAATATTTTTTGCAAGCCAAGCCCGCCAACATTTACTTCAAAGTATTTTAATCCTTGCGGCGGGTGCGGCAGTTTTTAAAGCCAAAACTTTCCTATCAAAAAAAAATCAAAACTCATTAATCAAAAAAATAAATAATTGGCGAAGCTACAAAGCTGCCGCAGGCTTTGCCTTTGACTGAACGCAGTGAGAAGGCATAAAAATAAATTCGTGGCTCTGCCACACCGCTGTTTAGAAGCGTTGGCTGTCCTCGGCACGGCACAATAAAAAAAATAATTAGCCTAGCTGCTTGGGGTGGGATTATTTTTTTTATTGTGTGCGCTGTTGGCTATTTAACATAATGCCCTTATGGGATTTTTTTCTTGTGGTTTGGCATGCTTGCATAAGCAGGGCTAAAAAATACTATAAGGTTCATTATGTTATTTAGCTTCCCTCCATCTTTTTTTGGCATGGGTTTTTGTTCGTGCGGTGGGTGCAGCTCTTGTATTTTTTTCTTGTCTTTAAAAAAAATACAAGTGCTGCTATGTGTTGGCTTACAAAAACCATGACAAAAAAGTGGAGGGCAATAGCGCAAAGCAGTACCGCCCTTGTATTTTGGCGGTGCTGCTTGCCGTGCCTTGTGGCGTGGGCTTGTTGGGCTTTAGGTGAAAAAGATTTTTATCGACGATGCTGGGCTTTATTCTGATACCAAAAATGGAGGTCGCACAATGCGACCTCCATTTTAAATTCTTGCACCGTCAGTGCAAGTTTTAAATATCGTCTGGCTTAAAACCTATTCTTTTTCTTGGCTCTTGTGGTGGATTTAATAATTGTTTCAAGGCTTCAAAAATCAATCTTATATCTTCATCATGTGCCGTTAATTTCTTTTCTACTTTTTGCATTTGCATTAAAATATCTTTATTCGTTGATAACATTTCCCTCATCTTCACAAATATTTCTATAACGCTTATACTTACATCCAACGCCTGTTTACTTTTTAATACACTTGCTAACATCAATACACCATGTTCTGTAAAAGCATAAGGTAAAAATCCACCTAACTGCTGCTTTGATGGTATCGCATTTTGCGACACCATAGTTTCAACTTCTTTTGCCGTTAACTGGAACATAAAATTTAATCGGAACCTTTCTATATTTCTTTTTACCTGCTCCCTTAGTCTTCTTGCATCTACTCCGTATAATTCTGCTAAGTCTCTATCCAACATAATTTTTTGCTTACGGATGTAGTAAATTTTATTCACTATTATTTCATCTGCTAAGGTTAATTTTCTTACTGCTTTTGCCATGCTTATAATTTTTTAAATACTTACAAATATATATTTTTATGGTGTCGCAAAATGCGACACCTATCCAAACGGATGATGTTTTTCTAATTGGTCGGTTAAGGTTTCTAATTCCTGTACCTCGTAGGCTTCTGTACTGTGTATGTATTTATGCCCTGCCATGTATTGCACTTGTCTTTTATTATGCTGCCTTAACCAATACAATATTACACTGGCTCTGATGTGTTGGGCATTTTTAATTTGTGGATTGATACCTTTTAATTCTTCCAATAATAAATTGATTGTGTTATGTAAATTCCCTGCAAACAAAAATTCACTTTTACAAATAAATTTATCTCTTACACCTCCATATATGTACGTATGCAAAGTGATAATTTGTTGTGATGATAATTTTAATTCTCTACTATTACTTCTTGTGGTACTTGGTATGTAAATAATTCCTTCGTTTAAATTAACATGATTAATTTGTAATTTTTCTAACTCTCCGCTATGCAAACCCTGCCATATTAATAACCCAACGATGATGATATTTCTTTGATGTGCTAAGTCCGATTTTTCTTTGATATGATTGGGAACATCCTTTACTATTGACTTGTAGCCATTGTACAAATTTAATAACTCATCGTAGCTTAATGGGTTTTGGATTATTGTTTTTGCTTTTCCTTTTATTCTTAATGTTCTTGCTGGGTTACGATTTACAAAACCTTCTTCTTTTAAAAATTCAAAATACTTACTAATACTGCTTATTCGTAAATTGATTGTTGATACATCTTTATTTTGCTTTTGTTCATAATTTACATAGTTTAATAAATCGGTGTATTGCAAATTTTCTGCCTCCCCAACCCCTCCACAGGAGGGGCTTTCCCACCATTTTAAAAAATAACCAACGTTTAGTAAATGCCCGTTGATAGTACTTTGCATAAATCTTCTTGTAATTAAATAGCTTTTAAAATTCTCTATCATGTTGATTAATTATGTGGGTATAAATTTGTGTAGATGCTAAAGAACTATGCCCTAAAAATTTTGCAATCTCTTCTATATCCATTCCACTTTGTAAAAGATGGGTTGCTATGCTGTGCCGTAATCCATGGAGTGTGATATTTTTTTCTAGCTCAGCTCTCAATTTCATTTGTTGTAAGCGTTGGTAAAATTCTTGCATTCTTATACCGTTCTGACTTACAAAAAATGCTTCCCCATTTGCTTGTTCTTTCTTCACTAAAGATTTTCCGTGTACACCACAATTCCACTCTGCATTTGCATTGTGATGATACAAAAACCATTCTCTACCTTCTTGTAAATAATCTTTTATATCGGCTACATGCTTGGATGCTATTGGTACGTATCGTTGTTTATTGCCTTTTCCTTTTCTTACAAACAATAATTGCTTTTGTAAATCAATATCAGTAATGTTTAAGTTTTTGCCTTCACTTCTTCGTAAACCACAACCGTAAAATATTGCAATAATTGCCCTATCTCTTTGCCCGATGGCAATCGTATTGTGTCGGTGTGGTAAAAAAGTTGCTTCGTATAATTGTTTGATTTCTGCAATGGTTAAGATTATTCTTTCGCTGATGTTGTCTTCCGCTCGTTGGGCTGTACTCTCTACAATAAATTTTCCTGTTGAGTTGAGGAACTTTATAAAAACATTTACTGCATTGATGATTTTATTGATACTGCTGCTGCTTAATGCTCCATTTTTTGTTTTATTTTTTCGTTGCTTAATGTGAACTATAAAGTTTGTTATATGGCTGCTTTCAATGTTTAAAATGCTTGTGATACTATTCTTTTCTAAGTAATGTAAAAACTCCCTCACATGTATTGGCCAACTTTGTACCGTGCCTGTTGCATAGCCTAAAGTTTGTAAATATTCTTGGTAGCTTTTTAATAAATAATTGTAATGAGCAGATTGTATAACGAGAGATTTCATGAAGATTGTTTGGAGTTTGTTGTTTGCTTTTTTTATGAAGGTATCATTTTTCAAAAACCTTGAACTACTGAACTACTTCTACTTTTCTCTTTACTGTAGCGGCTTTAAGTGGTTTACTACCCTGCTGAACTACTTCCGAACCACTTGAAGCCCCCTCTAACTCCCCCGCAGGGGGAGGATACCGAAGCGAACTCAGCATATCATCTAAAACCCTGTTAATACTGCATTGTAGCTGCTCATATTCTTCATTACTTACTATTGCATACACAAAGCCTTTCTTTTTATCGCCATCTATTTTTTTTACAAAGCCATATTGTTGCAGCTCTAGCATAAATCTTTTTTGCTTGCTCGGATGCTCTCTAAATACTTTTCTAATACCATTATTTACAAATGTCTTTTGGTTGTTTGCTTGTAAATATTTTTTTAGGCTTTCAAAATATTTTCTCGTTGCATAACCTAATTCGTCTGATTTCTTTAGTAAAATATTTTTCATTAATTCATTCGCTTCTGCAATATCTTCTAAGGTAGTTTCTATAAATATCTCTCCGCTTTCTTTATCCACTTTATGCGCTCGCTGGTATTGTTTGTAAAATGTAATGCCTTCTATAAATGCGATGTAGTGGGCATTGGTTCGCCTTGGCTTAAAAACTTCTTTGGGTATTACAAGCTGCTCGGCATAAGGGTTGCGTACCGTTATAGGCTGTAGCACTCGTTGTACATTTTGCAGTTGCTTTTGTATTTTTTGTTGGTCGGTAATGTCTATTTTCCCCGCAGAGAGTTTTCTTTGATAATCCATTACTCGCTCGTCCTGTGCTCCGCTTTCATCTAAGTAAATTAAAAAACTACGATTTGCATTGTCTTCATACACACGCTCACTCGTAGTACAGCCGCCAATGCTCACAGGTCCTTTTACAGTCAAGTGCAATGTTCTTGTATTGCCATTGCGGTCACGCATGGTTATCGTTTTACTTATTTTTTGTTTGCTTTGTAGTTCTCTTATTGGGTACAGTGCTGCAAATACACCGTCGTAATCTTCTATTAAAATAAGTTTGTTACCCAAGTCATCATCCACATAATAATAAAATGCATTGCCGCTTACGCTTGTGAGTTCTATCTTATCTTCTTTGGGTATGAGTTCGCCAACCTTTTCTTGTAGATGTGATTTTCCTACACCGCTACTTCCAAAACTTATGATGTGCAAGGGTCTTGCAGTTTTACGGCTTGTAAAAACCAAGTACATTATGAGGCGGTTGGTTTCTTCGCCGATTACGCCGCTTAATCCTATTTGGTTGTTGGTTGATTGTAATAAATTTTCTTGTTGTAAAAATTTTATTGCTTCGTCTTCTTCTTCCTTCTTTAAAATATATTTTGTGCTTTTGTTTTCTAGTTTGTTTTTATCTAGCTGTTGTAATCTATATTCTTCTAACGTGTTTATTAAATTACCAATGGCTTTATGTATGTAGGTAGTAGATAATGTAAAACGTTCTGCAATATTTTTTATGAGTTTTTCGGTTTGAGTTTCATTGTATAAATCCAATCCATGCCTTATGCTGGGAAAGGTTTTAAAATCTACTTTTATCGTTACTCTCATGCTGTGTAGTCCTTCTATCCGTATGCCGCCAAGCAATGCAAAAAGGATTTCTTCGTATTTCCATGTTACGTATTCGGGATTGTGGTGGTTTAAGGCTTCCATGTATGTATAATTTATTTTTGAAACATTATTGTATTGCAATGATACATTATTGTTTTAAATAACCATACCTTTATGTTTTAAAAATTCTCCACATTGTTTTAAAAACTGATATTTTGAGCTATTTTTGATATATAACAGTAGTATTTACGAACTTAAATGTTTTAAAACATGACTATCGGAGAACGTATCAAAGAACTTAGGGTACAAAAAAAATTAACCCAAACAGAACTATCTAACATCGTGGGGTTGTCTTACATTCAGATTGGGCGCTATGAGGTAAATAAATCTAATCCTTCATCGGATGTATTGCAACGATTATCTACCGCACTAGATACCACTACAGATTTTTTAATGAAGGGTACACAAGATGAAGCCGTGGCGGCTCAGCTGGCAGACAAAGAACTTTTAAAACAATACAAACAAGTAGAACTTTTAAATAAAGAAGACAAACATTTAGTAAAAACTTTTATTGATGCCTTCATTACTAAAAGACAAATTCAACAACTGGCTATCTAAAAAAAAATAAATAAATTATCGCATGGAAGCAATTAATATTACAGCATACACAAACGATACCTCGCAAATAGATGCTATCAAAGCTGTTTTAAAAGCACTCAAAATAAAATTTGAAGTGGCTACAGAAAAACCCTATAACCCTGAGTTTGTTAGCAAAATTCAAGAGAGTAGAGAACAATATAAAAAAGGCAATTTCGCCGTTATAAAAACGGAAGATTTATGGAAGTAGCCTACACACAAAAAGCTATGGAAGATATTAGCTTTTGGAAAAATACTGGCAATAAAAAAGTAATGACTAAAATTTCTGCACTCGTAGAAAATATTAAACTTACTCCCTTTGATGGACTTGGCAAACCTGAACCTCTAAAATATAGCTTGACAGGTGCATGGTCTCGTAGGATAAACCTCGAACACCGATTGGT
>JAYVID010000255.1:0-2491 GCA_043770525.1 Ferruginibacter sp. | reverse complement strand
CTGCGGGATGTGCAGCAGTAGCCCGCAGGAACGAGGACTACTGCAAGCAGCCCGAACAAATGATGCTTTATTTACTGAAGCTAAGAGCCCCAAAGGGTATTTTGTTTGCACACAATTTTGTACATTCGTAGCACAAATTTCAAAAAAGAAAATATGAAAAAATTTATTGTTTCGCTTGTACTAGTTGCAAGCCTTTTACAAGCTCGTGCAGATGAAGGCATGTGGCTACCCATGTTGCTAGGGCAGCAGGTTTATAATGATATGGTAAAGCGTGGGCTAAAACTTACCAAAGAGCAGTTGTACTCTGTAAATAAATCATCGCTAAAGGATGCGATACTTATTTTTGGCGGTGGTTGTACGGGTGAAATTGTGAGTGACAAAGGGTTGATATTTACAAACCACCATTGTGGTTATGATGCTATAGCAACGGCAAGTTCTGTAGAAAATAATTATTTACGTGATGGTTTTTATGCCTACAATATGGGGCAAGAAATACAGAGTAAACTTACGGTGCAATTTTTAGATAAAATTGTAGATGTAACCAAAGAAGTAGAAGAGGCTGTGAAAGGAATGAGCTGGGCAGATCGTACTAAAAAAATGCCTGATGTGTACAAAGCTATTACTGATAAAGTATTGGATAAAGAAAATGCACTTGCAGGAAGAATTTACAGCATGTTTAAAGGAAACCAATACCTCATGTATGTATACAAAACGTATAGTGATGTACGCTTGGTAGGTGCGCCACCAGAGAGCGTGGGTAAGTTTGGTGGAGATACCGATAACTGGGAGTGGCCACGCCATACAGGTGATTTTTCTATTTTCAGGGTATATGGCACCAAGGAAGGAAAGCCTGCTCCATTTAGTGCAGATAATGTGCCGCTTAAACCAAAGCATTTTTTACCTGTAAGTATTAAAGGAATAAAAGATGGTGATTATGCAATGATATATGGATACCCAGGCGGTACCAATAGATATGAAACCAGCTATGGTGTAAAATTAAAAAATGAAATAGAGAATCCATCATTAGTAGGTCTGAGAGACATGCGCTTAAAGAATATGTATGAGCAAATGATAAAAGACCCAGCAGTAAAATTAAAACTGGCTAGTAACTATGCAAGCGTAGCAAATTATTGGAAATTTTTTGATGGTGAAACTAAACAACTTGTAAAATTTAAAACGTTTGAGCAAAAGCAAGTGTATGAAAATGGATTTACAAAATGGGCTACTGGCAAAGCAGACTATCAAAATATAATGAGTGATTATGCTGCAAACTATGCAGCATGGACTCCTTATTCTAAACAAAGACAATATGTTTTTGAAGGAATTTTTGGCTCGCCACTAACAAACTTTGCAGCACAGTTGCAAGGCATAGAAGCTGCATTAAATAAGCAAGGTAATAATGCCGAAGATTTAAAGAAAGCAATAGCTGGTGCAGAAGCTGGTCGTAAGGCATATATGGAAGCTGCTAACAGAGCTAGCGATGAAAAAATAATTGCAGCAGCAGCTATGTCGTATTACAACGATGTGGATGTAAACCAACACCCTGTAGGTTTTTTTAGCAAAATAAAAACAACTTATGGTGATTTGAAAGATGAAGCAACGTTTAAAAAATGGGCAAAAAATTTGTTTGATAACACAATGATTGTAGATGATACAAAATGGGCTGCATTTATTGCTAAGCCAGAAGCAAATGTGTTGCAAGCAGACCCAGCTTTTGATTATGCAGCTTCTTTTTCTAAAAACTATAATACTAAGTATGCGCCATTATTCTCGACATTTAATAGTAAGAATAATGAACTTGGACGTGCATATTTAAAAGGCATTATGGAGAAAGATCCTATAGCAGCTGCAAAAATGTACCCAGACGCAAATTTTAGCATGAGGGTAAGTTTTGGTAACGTAAAAAGTTATGCACCTAGAGATGCTGTGAAATACGATTTTGTAACAACCAGTAAAGGTTTACTAGAAAAATATGTAGCGGGTGATTATGAATTTGATTTACCAACTAAACAAGTAGAGCTATTGAAAAAAAGAGATTTTGGACAGTATATTGATAAAAGCAGAAATGATTTGGTAGTTGCATTTATTACCACCAATGATATAACTGGAGGTAACTCTGGCTCACCAGTGATTGATGCTAATGGTAATTTAATAGGCCTTGCTTTTGATGGTAACTACGAAGCACTAAGCCATAAAATAGCGTTTGATAAAGATCTTAATCGTACGATATGTGTGGATGTGCGCTATGTGCTTTGGTGTGTAGATAAACTAGGCGGTGCAAAAAATTTGGTAGACGAATTAAAATTGGTTAGATAGTAAAAACAATATTATAGAAACAAAAAAGCCACCATTTTAAATGGTGGCTTTTTTGTTATAATTTGTCTTAGTGAATTTTTTCCTGTTTTCCGCACTTTTCTAAAGTTTTTCAATTTTGCTTCATAAGTATTTGGTAATCAGTTTTTGTTTTTTTTGTTTTGGGTGACCCAAGCAT
>JAYVID010000254.1:0-9516 GCA_043770525.1 Ferruginibacter sp. | reverse complement strand
GGTGGTAGACAAAACACTAAAAAATAATAGCAGTATAAGTTTTGTAAACTCTAATGTAACTAGAAATGGTAGCGATTATGATGCAAATGTATCTATGTTTTTAGCTGACTTTAACGACAAAAAGAATATATGGAACATAGGTGGAAATGTGGCTGTAAGTAATTTAATAGGAGCAGGCAGCAATGGAGAAACAATTACAGGTTATGCTCAAAATATTTCATTTGGCAAAAATGGTGGCAGGCTAAATTTTAATATAAATAGTGATTTGGTTACTGATAAATTTGATAAAAACGATTTAGGATACCAATCCAATAATAATACTTTTGATAACAGATATTTTATAGGCTACAGATGGATAAAGCCAAAAGGATTTTATAACAGGATGGGCATAAATTTTAATGGTAGCGTAAGCAGATTGTACAAACCCTTAGATCCTCTGAAACAAAAAGGGCATATGCTACAAGAGTTTTTTACTGCAGTTAATTTTTTTGGGCAAACAAAAGGCTTATGGAATTTTTATAGCAACTTAAATAACAGAATAGAAGCAAGAGATTATTATGAAGCTAGAACACCAGGAAGAGTTTTTAAAAGAGGCGGACGATCTAGCTTTTTTGTGAATATAAATAGTAATGAAGCAAAAAAGTATTCTTTTGGCTTGGGCTTAGGCCTTAGAAAAGGGAGGCAATTTAAAACCACTTATGGTACAACTTTGGAGAGTAATCAAAAAATAAGATTTAACCCAAAGATATCTTTAGAGCATTATTTAAGTTTAGAAACTGTGCATGACCAAGCTGGCTTTGGGAAAAAGATTAGTAATTCAGAAATCATTTTTACCAAAAGGGATAATAAAACCGTTGAAAACTTTTTAAATTTAAAATGGAGTTTTACAAATAAAATGGGACTTACCCTTGGCGTAAGGCATTATTGGAGCAGCCTTATACCAAAAGAGTTGTACATGTTAAATATAGATGGAAGCTTGGCTCCATACACAACCAATAATTTTACTCCAGAAAGTTTAAGTTTTAATACAAATTATTTTACAATAAATATGGTTTATACTTGGCAAATAAGGAATGGTAGTTTTTTAACAATAGCTTATCAAGACGATGCAGCCGATTTTGTAAGAGGTAGCTCTGAGAAAAATTATTTTAAAAATATAAATAGAACTTTTTCAGTAAACCATGCAAATACTTTTTCAGTAAAATTAGTTTATTTCTTAGATTACTTAAATTTGAAAAAAAGAAAATAGTATTCCGCTTTTTTTGAAGCATTAGAATTTTATTAACTTTTTAAAATTGAAATAGCTAGAAAAAATTTATACCTTTAGGTTAAGTTAAATGCTGAATAAAATTGAAAAAAAACATACTTACTTTATTGCTTTTTTTTATAGTTAATAATATTTATGCTCAAAAGATAACGGGCACATGGGAGGGTGACCTTGGTGGTGATGAATTTTTACAGATAAACTTAATAGAAGTGGGTAAAAATTTATGTGGATATACTTTTGATCAGACATACCGCAATAAGGAAGATTATTGTAAAGCTTACTGCAGAGGTACTTTTAATAATGCTACTAGCATTATTTTATTAAGTGGTTACGCTTTTATGGAAAACAGTGGTGGGCATGTGTTAATGCAATTAAAATTAAAAGTATACAGAGAAGCAGGGGAATTATTCTTAAAGGGTTTTTGTAGAACAAGTCAATCAGCATTCTTTGATGCAGGAGAACCGATGGAAGTAACCTTAAAAAAAACAGCGAGTAAACCAGCTATGTATACACAAACAATGAAAGATTGTGTAAACACATACAAAGAGGAAAACAAAACAATTGTAGTACCCAAAGCCGTAACGCCCAAACCAAAAGCTGTTACGCCCAAACCTAAAGTTGTAACACCTAAACCAGCAATAAAGAAACCAGCACCTAAGCCAATTGTTGTACCTAAGAAAAAAGATACAATTAAACCTATTATTGTAAAACCAAAAGCAATAGACACAATTAAGAAAAAAGAAATACCTACTGTAATAAAGCCGCAGCCACCAATTGCTAACATACCATTAAAAACAAACGGTAGAACCAATAAAGAAATAAGTAGAATTATTGTAACTAGTAGAAAACTAAAACTGGAGGTATATGACAATGGCACCATTGATGGGGATACGATAAGTATTTTTTACAATGGAAAAATAATTATGGATAAAAAAAGATTAACTATAACTCCCATTGTTATAGAGCTTGATCTTGATGAAAAAACAAGCATACACAGCGTAGTAATGTTTGCACAAAACCTTGGAAGTATACCTCCTAATACGGCATTAATAATTGTAACTACTCCAGAGCGAAAAAGATATGAATTGTATGCAAGTTCTACTTTAGATCAAAATGCAGCTTTAATATTTGAGTACAAGCCTAAATAATTTTACCTCGTACTCCTTTCTTCCATATCTAAATTATTATCAAAAGGGCTTTTCGTAAAAGGATAAATCGTTTGCTTTATAAAACCTTTAGGAAATTGTGACTCATGCACACCTGTACCTTCGGGCCAAACATTACTAGGCAAATAATACGTACCAAATATCATATCTATAAAAGGAAAAACAGTAGCAAAATTTTTGCCGTAATATTTTGGGTCTTCGCAATGGTGCCAATGGTGGTATTGTGGTGTGGCAAAAATGTATTTTAAAAAACCAAAATTAATACGGGTGTTGGAATGTATAAGCACTGCGTGTATGGCAATAAACACAATATAAATATTAAACACAGCTGGTGGAAAACCCAATACATACAAGGGCACAAAAGCCATGGCTCTAGTAAAAAATATATCTACAAAATGTGTACGGCTTCCGGCAAGCCAATCCATGTGCTGGGTGGAGTGATGTACAGAATGGAAACGCCATAGATATACATGGTTGTGAAAAATACGGTGTGCCCAGTATTGAAATAAATCTGTAACTACAAAGGTTAATACCAACGCTACTAAAAATGGCAACTGCTGTATCCAAAGATGTACTTTATCTAGTCCTATCCAACCAAAAAATAATATGGCAGGCTTTTGAGAAATAATGCCAAATACTTGTATGAACAAATGGCTTATAATAAAGTAAACCAAATCTGTACGCCACTCAGCATGAAACTTTGTTTGTTCCTTATTTTTTGGGAAAAACAATTCCAATGGAATAAAAATAATGGTCATTAATAATAAATCAAGTAGCATCCAGTCTAAACCAAAATACCAGTCAGATTTTTCTACTATAGACCCTTGTACTTTTAATGCTCCCATTACAATGGCAAGTCCTGCTATAGAAGAACCAATCAGCGCCCATTTAATTTTTTTACTTAACAAAAAACTAACCAGTGCAAAAAAGAAAGCTCCTATTACAACAATTTTTAAAACGAGTTTCATCATTGATGCTGTATAAATTTCTCTAAACTCAGGCGTGGTAAGTTTTTCAGGGTAGTAAAAACACAATATGCTTACCAATGCCATAGTTGCTAAAAAAATGGAAATGTATCCACTAATTTGTCCTTTGCCAATTTCTAATCTTTGAGGTTGTGTATGCATTATTATGCTATGCTTGTTTTGATGATTCGATAATTTTAACGAAAATAATTCATTTATGTTCTACATTTACGATTCTTAAAAAAAATCAAATAAAGCTGTTGATAATATCAATAATAATATCTAAAAATATTAATGAAATAAAAGGTGATTGGGATAATTTTTTACCCCCAAAACATCATTTACAAAGCCAGCACTTATTAGCTTTTGAAAAGGCTAATATTGAAGATGTAGAAAACAGTTATGTACAAGTGTTTTTAAAAGATAAACTAATAGGTATCGTTTATTTTCAACAATTCCTTTTCCAACATAAGCACTTAAACTTTAATAGTGATAATCAAATAAAATCAAAATTGATAAAATTGATTTTGCCTAAGCAGCTTTCAATATTGGTTTGTGGCCATTTATTTAGAATCGGTTTTCAAGGGTTTTACTTTAAAAACGAAGCGCACAACAACCTTGTATTTGATGCTATAGAATTATTTAAGAAAGAAATAAATTACAAACCCTGTGGCATTATATTAAAAGATTGTACTGATGTGTTTGTAGGGCAACAAAGTAAATTGTTCGACTATCAATTTTTTGACGGAGATGTAACTATGGAAATACACAGGCGTACACGTTGGAATAGCTTTGATGATTATTTAAAAGACCTTCATAAAAAATATTTACAAAGGGCAAAAAAAATTATAAAAGCATTTGAAGGTATTGAAGATAAATTGTTGGAGGCTTTAGAAATTGCAACAAACAGAGCAGGTATAGAAAAATTATATTGGAATGTTGTAAACAAGCAAACGATTAAACTGGGCACCATAAATGCAAATTATTTTTATGAATTAAAAAATGATTTGAAAGAAAATTTTGAATTTCATGCCTTATATAAAAACAAAGTAATGGTAGGATTTTACACTTTTATTTTTTACGAAATGGAAATGGAAACACATTTTATTGGACTAGATTATGAAGAAAATAAAACACATAGTATCTATTTCAATATACTTTTTTTGGGAATACAAAAAATGATAGATCGCCAATATAACAAGCTAGAACTTGGCCGTACCGCAAAAGAAGCAAAAGTAAATGTAGGCGCACTGCCCAAGCAAATTTTTAATTATATCAATGTAAAAAATCGCTTAGCTAAATTTACATTAAATTATTTTTTAAAACGATTTAATGCTGTTGAAGATAATAAGCAAATGGAAAGAAACCCATTGAAATAAGATTTCACTATTTCTTTAACAAAAATATTTGTGCAGCACCTTTGTTTTTAAGTACTACTATAGAATTATTTTCTTTTAAATAAATAATTTTTCTACACTCGCCTTTTCCTTTTAACCCACTAATTGTATTTGAATAAGTTATGAATAAGCCATTGGCAACCCCTTTTAATAGCATCAAAGCTGTCGCATCAAGATTTCCAACCATTACAGCTGCATCATTGCTATTTCCACAAATTATTATATCTTTTATTCCATCCTTATCAAAATCATCTACAATCAAATCATTTATATTTGATAGTTGTGCCTTTTCGGGAAATGGTAAAAATGTAAACTTAGCATTACCTTCATTCAATAAAACCCCCGATTCAAAAAAATTGGTTTTATAAACATCCATTCCCTTTTGTTGTTCTGCAGAAAATATTTTTTCTAATGTTGTTCCTGAATAGTCTTTATACCTTACAAATTTCTTGCGCATAAAAGGCATTTGGTCTATTAACTGATCTCTACTAAATAAAGGATAACAATTGCCTTGGTTAAAGTACCCTAGCACAGCATCATAACTTCCATTGCTATCAAAATCTTTTGCAAATATGGTACATGGCTCATAATAGTTTCCCTTTATCAATGCGTTTGTTCCTCTATTTCCAAGTACAAAATCTATATCTCCATCATTATCTATATCGGTAGGCTTTGTGCAATACCACCATCCGGTAAGTTCATTTAAATTTATTAATGTATCATTTTTAGTTATGGTGGATTTAATAGATACACTGTGCGTTATTTTTTTAAAAATATTATTCTCTATTTTAAAAATAGTTGGAGCTACCCATTCTCCAGATAATACCAATTCGTTCTTTTTATCTCCATCAACATCGCACCAAAGAGCACTATTTAAAATGCCCAATTGCAAGCATTCGTTTGCAAGCTTGTCAGTGACATTTGTAAAAACTCCTTTATTATTTTGCAACAATATACTTTTGTCTGCTTGGGGAAATTTACCTGGCAGTACATGCCCCCCTACAAATAAATCTACATCACCATCATTATCAAAATCGAGTGTGGTTACACAAGCTCCATTGTATCCTTCTATTGGTATAGCTTTAGCGGCTTTTGTAAAATTCCCTTTACCATCATTTAAGTATAATCTATCTTGGTAAAGCAAACTCCCAGCATCAAAAGAAGCGCCACCACTTACCACATACAAATCGTTATCTCCATCATTATCTGCATCAAAAAATGCGGCATCCATATCTTCATACGCTTTATCATTTATAAATACAATTTGCTTTTTCTCTGCAAAAGAACCATCTATATTTTGTATCATTAATTTTCCTGCAATATCGGCAGCACCTCCTATAAAAATATCTTCTCTTCCATCTGCATTTACATCTGCTTTTGCATAATAAGGTCCTTTACTGCTGCATTTATAAGGTATTAGTGGCTCTCTTTTAAAATCTATAAACTCATTTTCTATTTGAGTATATTTAAATTTTTGTTGGCTTGAGATATCTGTAAACAAAAATGTTTTATTTGTTGTTGTTGTGTTTTGTATTGTTGCGTTTGATTCATAAATCGTTAATACCTGATTGGCTTTTACATTTTCTAAAACAATTTTTTTGTTTGTTGGAAATTCAATTTCTACTTTTTTTACCATTGTTTCTGTGCCTATTCCAAAATGCAGCAGGTGCTCCATTGTTGACAAAAAGCCTCGCTGCGGATCAAAATGTTGTACTTGCATTTGCCCTTTCTCGTCTGTTAACTTTACTGTAGTACCATATATTTCATCTAAAGAAGAAGTTGATTTTAATAATCGAAATCTAATATAATTGGATGCTGCATTTGTTTCCCTTGTATTGTTTTTAAAAACAAACGCTTCATCATCTACATTATTCACAACTAAATCTACATCACCATCATTATCAAAATCAGCATACGCTGCTCCGCTAGAAAATGAGGCTGGTGCATCCATCCATTGCTCTGTATAATTATCTAATTGTAAACTCCTATTATTATGATACAAATAGTTTTTTACTTTTACTGATGGAATACTATTCAACCATTTTTCCATATCTACATTTTGCCCGCTATTCATGGTTTTCATGATAGAGTCCAAAATAAAAACTTTATAATCCCAATCTGTTACATCTCTTTTTAATCCATTCGTTATGTACATATCTTTCCAGCCATCATTATCAAAATCCACCATTAATGGAGCCCAGCTCCAATCGGTTTGTGCCATACCTGCATGGTTTGCTATTTCACTATACGAACCATCTCCATTATTTAATTGCAAACAATTTCTGGGGTATTGATAAAACAAGTTAAAGTTTATCATCAGCTGAAACTTATCGTAGTTTTGGTTTACAGCAAACAATTGCTTTTGTCTTACTGGGTTTTCTACAGACATGTCTGCTACAAATAAATCTTCATGCCCATCATTATTAATATCAGCTACATCACTACCCATTGAGGAAAAACTAATGTGATGAAAATATTCACTAAGTTTATTACTAAAAGTTCCGTTTTTATTATTGATATATAAATAATCAGGCTTATTAAAATCATTGGCTATGTATATATCCTGAAACCCATCTTTATTAAAATCAAAAACGGATGCACTCAAGCCAAAAGCATGGTTTATTAACCCTGCTTTTTTTGTAATATCCATAAATTTGTTGCCTTTATTTTCATATAACCTATCACTTACATACACACTATTGGTATCTTCTACATAAATCAATTTTCCATTTTGCATGGTAGCAGGCACAGTCATTGATTTACTAAAATCAATTGGGTGGTTTACAAAATAAACATCCTTATCGCCATCATTATCATAATCCAAAAAATAAGCTTGTGTGGTATAGCTCGCATCTTCTAACCCATATTCTTTGGCTTTGTTGGTAAAAGTAACCTCACCATTTTCAAAGGAAGTGGACTTGGTGCCATTATTTATGTATACTATTTTTTTTCTTAGGGCTGCATCTTTGTATCCAGATTTACAAACCATAATATCTAAAAATCCATCCCCATTTATATCCACCATATTTACACCTGTCTTTATTCCTTCTCCACCATTTACACCTGCAGATGCTGTTATGTCTTTAAATTTAAAATCTCCAAGGTTTAAATAAAGTTTATTGTACCCTATTGAGGAGGAGAAATAAATATCTTGTAATCCATCATTATTAATATCGCCAATACTTACTCCACAGCCAATATAGAGGTACTCGTATAAATAATAAAACATGCTGGGTGTTTCTGCAATATCATTTCTAAAAGTAATACCGGTAGTTGCAGATGATAATAGAGTAAATTTTTTTTGCTGAGCATATACATCTACATTAGATAAAAGTATAAAATACAAACAACATAATTTCAGAGAAAAATGAAACATAATTTTACTTAATTATCTTTGTAAAATACAAAAGTTTTAATACATATTGCCCAATATTTTTTCCTTGTTGCACACTTTTCCTTGCAGTTTCAGGATAGTGAATACCACCATACACCCTGCTTGTAGATGATTGTAAAGCGGCATCATAAAAAGAATTAAATTTTCTTACTCCTTGTCCAAATGGAATTTCTGTTTTATCTGTAAATAAAAACTTATCTCCTAATAGGCTTGTAAGTATTGTGGCTGCTGCGTTAGAAACTACAGAGTGCCCACTCGTAAATTCTGGAAAAGGTGGCGTTTGTAAGTATGGAGTCCAATTTTTATCTATCATTCTATTTATAATGGTTATAGGTCTTACTAAATTGGTTTTATATTTTTCATCCCAGCAACTTATAAAACCATCAAATATTCCAATAGCTGTTAGTGCATATATTTGAGCTGATTTTATTACATCAATATTTTTTTGCTCACAAGCTTGCTTTGCTATCATAAGCCAATGCCCTCCTGGTGAAATTTTATGAACAAAATAATTAAGGTGCCCCATATTTTCAGATACATTTGGGTTATCATCCCAGTACAATGCAATAGCTTTTTGTGTAGAATCTAATTTTTTACTTATTCTATATGTTTCAAGCATTGTTTTATAAAAAACACTTGTTTTGCTTTTACTAAAAACCAATTTTTCTTTTGGCGAAAATTGTGTAGCATTTTTTAATGTAAGCGGCCTTATCGTATTCCAATGGGGTTCTAAACCCTGTGCATAATCTTGTGGTGTAGGTTGCCAATCACCAGGTTTGTTGGTTATTACGTAGCGCATCATTCCACGTGACTTTAAATAATTATCATTTTTTGTCCATTTTATAATACTGTCTGCCACCTGCTGTCCATATTCGATTGCATGTTTACTTTTTATACTATCCGCTTCTTTCATTAAAGAGTCTATAAACTTGTTTCTCCAGTTTTCTATTTTATATTCGGTACCTACTAAGCTTTGCGCCACATGTGCAAACGATATGCAAGCAGATACAAAATTGTTATGTGGAATCTCTTTAGAAAATTTTGGTAAAATAAGTTTACCATTTAATTTTTCTGCTATTGATGGGAGGGTTGGCTCATCTTGCCTTATACATTCGTAAAATGCTATATTGGGGTATACATAAATTCTACTAGCTACGGTAGGTGTAAATAAATCTTCCATTACTGTATTTACCAATAATGTGTTTATGCTATGAAGTGTATTTTCTTTTTGTTGAGCTTTTACAAAATTTATTGATGAAAAAATAATTAACAAGAGCACATAAGCATATTTTTTTTGCAAATTCATTTTCTTTTTTTAATAACGAAT
>JAYVID010000253.1:0-3014 GCA_043770525.1 Ferruginibacter sp. | reverse complement strand
ATTTCTGATTTAATGAATTTAGATTTCTTTAAAATAGATAAGTTTATTTTTTGATTGTAAATTTATTATTTTTAATTTTTTAAAGTGACAAAGTTGTTTAATTTTATTAACTTCATTTATTAGACAAATTTACATTTTTTAAACGAAATAGTTTTGACAAGAATAGGATTAATATCAGATACGCATGGATACTTGGATGAAGCTGTGTTTGAACATTTTAAAAACTGTGATGAAATATGGCATGCGGGGGACTTTGGCGCCTCACCCCAACCCTCTCCACTTCGTGTAGAGGGAGTACTCGAAGAACTTAGTGAAGATAATAGCGAAGGTAATACGCTTATAATAAAAAAATCTTATGGTGATTTATTTTCGGAAAAATTTAAGAAGATAAATAAAAAGGAAATTGTTTTTAGAGGTGTTTATGGAAATATTGATGGCAGTGAAATTAGAAATATTTATCCTGAGAAATTATTTTTCACAGTAGAAAATGTAAATGTATTTATAATTCACATTGGCGGTTATCCAGGAAGATATTCAAAGGGGGTAAAAGAAGTTATTATTGCTCATAAATCACAATTATTTATAAGTGGGCATTCTCACATTTTAAAAATAATATTCGATGATAAATTACAATGTTTACACATGAATGCTGGGGCTGCTGGCAGGCAAGGATGGCACAAAATAAGAACCCTTATAAGGTTTACCATAGATGGAAAAGATATGAAAGATTGTGAAGTGATAGAATTAAATTAGGATTGTCAACTTACAAAAATATTTTGCATCTTAAATCTTCCTACTTTCATAATAATCTCTTTGCAAATTATTTGCAGTTTGTTCAAAACTACCCGGCTCCCAACCTGGAGGCATAAACACATAAAACAATTTATGAAAATAATTATTCGTACTTTTCATATCGCTCCACAAAGATTTAAACTCGTGGGTTTGCGACTCCCAAAAACCAATTTCTTTGATAATTTTTAATGTGCCATATTCAATTTTTTCAATTGCTTCTTTTTGGTATGTTTTAAAAAGATAATCAAACCAAGGCACCAATTCTCCATAGTTTTTATCTAAGTAAGGAATGTTTCTTGCATGATGTAAATGATGCCTAGCAGGTGTTACCAATATATATTTTAATATAGGAATATTCCCCACTAACTTTTCATTTAAGTGAATAAACGAACCCCAAAATTTATTAATACTATAAAAGAAAAAATAAAATATATAATGAAACCCAAAAAGAGGAATTAATAAATACATCATTTCCAACGATACTAAATCAAAAATAGAAGTACGTAAACCAGTGGTTACATTCATTTGTGTAGCGCTGTGATGTACTTCATGCAAGCACCAAAAAAATCTAACTTTATGGGCAAGCAAATGGATAAACCATTGTAAAAAAGTATATATAAATAAGGTTATAAAAACTTGATGCCAGCCAAGTGGTATATCAAAAATTCTATGGCTGTATACTTTGGGATAAATATTTGTAAAGAAAAATATTTTTAAAATGGATTGTGCCAAAATACTAATTACACCAGTAAGTAAATTAATAAAAGTTTCGCTTTTTTTATATTTATGTAATCTAACTAAGAAATAAATAGCTTCTATTACCAAAAGTGCAATAAAAAAATAAGGGAGCAATAACTTAGTGTATTTTAAAAAAGTTTCAAAATATTGCAACTTAAATTCCATAAACACATAGCTTTAGTTTAAAAATAAAAATAAAAAATCTAAGCTTATCAAAATGTTAAGATTATTTACTATTTATTCTCATCCACAATCTCAAACTTTTTGGTAATGGAATTGCCCAACTCATCTGTAATGGTAATGGTATGCAAACCTTTGCTAGGGCTAAGTGCTAGCTGATGATAATGTTGTGTAGTGCCTACAAATGTATTATCTAATGTCCAAAATATTTTTGCAGCATTATTGCGGTGGGCAGCGGAGAAAATAGTTTTTCCTTTTTCACCGTTCATTTCTTTTGGCACAAATATTTTTATTTCATTTTGCGGGTAAATGAGTTCCATTTGTTTTTGCGTTTCTGCTACTGCGCAGCCTTGCTTAAATGGCGGTAAAATTTTATAATCTGCATTGTGTTGCTTGTAATAAAATTCCATGCTAGGTGGTAGTACAAACCAACTTTTGTGTTGCATATTTGTGGGTGATTCGCAACTTTCATTTACTTGATACATACCCGTAGCATCTAGCTGTATAATTTTATGATAAGGACAAAGTGGCGATCGCAATGCATTTGGTGGCATCATGAGTGTATCACTATTTTCACAATCTACATTTGCACGAAAACCTGTTTGCTTGCACACTGGCACATACACGTAATTGTATTTCGGTTTTTCAAACCAATTGGTTTGTGGCAACAATCTAAATATATCAAACATAGCAGGAGCAGCAGTTTGCACACCTATAAGCCCTGCACGCCCCTCGCCTGTTGTATTGCCTGCCCACACCGCCACTACATATTTGGGTGTTACGCCAATAGCCCACGCATCTCTAAAACCAAAACTAGTACCTGTTTTCCAAGCTATTTTTTTTGAAGATGAAAACTGCTGCCATAAGCCTTCTTCGCCTGGGCGCATTACTTCTTGCATGGCTTGAAAGGTAAAGTAGATGGAGGTTGGGTCTAGGGGAATTGTTGTATTGTTTAATTGTTTAATTGTTGGTTGCCCTTTGTAATAATATGCAGGATGAAAATCTATAGAACTTTGTATTCCTTTATTTTTTGTTTGATGATTAAGCGTACGAGCCATTGATGCATACACAGCTGCAATGTCCCACATTTTCACTTCACAACCTCCGAGTATAATACTTAAGCCATAAAAATCAGCAGGATTTTTTAATGTTGTAATACCGCATTGCTGCAGCGTTTCATAAAAGCGTTGGTATTTATATTGCTGCAATAATTTTACAGCTGGTATGTTTAAACTTCTGCTGAGCGCTTTACTTGCAGGTACTGCACCATCATAATTCAAATCAAAATTTTGTGGTGTGTAGCC
>JAYVID010000252.1:0-18807 GCA_043770525.1 Ferruginibacter sp. | reverse complement strand
GAATGAAAACAGCCTCTTTTCTTTGGCACATTCGGGTAGGTGATGGATAGCATTTTTATACAGGTGATTCTCAGAGCCTATATTTAAACCTAAAAAAATTATTTTAATTTTTTGGACTTTTTCAGTGCCCTAAAATTAATTAGAGGGCATTTTATTTAAACCTAATTTATACTGCTTTTGGAGTAGTATTTTTTAATGTACCATTCCATACTTTTTTTCCCTGCAATCTTTTTACCAAATACATAAGCCCTACAAATATAAAGAAGAAAGGGCCAGCAAAACCTAATATCCCAATCCACTTTCCTCCATAAAATTTCTCCATTGGGCGCTTTAATCTTTCGGCAATAATATACATACTTGGTACCATTATTAGGGTAAGAAAAAATGCAAATATTAATCCGAAAATAATTGTCCAGCTAAGTGGTCCCCAGAAAACAACACTATCTCCACCAAAGAAAATATGTGGATTAAGCTCTTGAAAAAACTTAACAAAATCTATATTAAAACCAACAGCCAATGGTAGCAAACCAAGCATGGTGGCCAATGCAGTAAGCAATACAGGAATGATACGAATTTTACCACCTTGTATAGCTGCCTCACGCATACGCATGCCACGCCCACGTAGCTCATCTGTAAATTCTATTAATAAAATTCCATTTTTTATTACTATACCTGCAAGCCCAATAATGCCTACTCCAAACATAATACTTGCTATTGTCATACCAGTAATAGCATAGCCTAATAACACACCAATTACAGAAAAGAAAATTTCTGTGAGTACAATAAATGGTTTGCTGGTTCCATTAAATTGCAACACCAATATTAAGAAAATTAAAGCCAATGCACCCAACATAGCCATTCCTAAAAATGCGGAGGTTTCTGCTTCTTGCTCACCTTGTCCAGATTGTTTTATGGAAATAGATGGAGGGATTTTTGATATCAATTTAAAATCTTCAATTTTAGTAGCAAGCTCATCATTTATACCTTTTACCATAGATGCTTCTAACACATTTGCTTGCAATTGTATAGTACGTTTTACGTTTTTACGAGCAATGGCGCCAGAGGTACTGGTATAATCTATAATGGCTATTGCACTTACTGGTATCGATTTTATGCCCATCGTATTCATATCCATAAACGTAATACGCATGTTCATAATATCTGTAATGTTATTACGCACCAAGTCAGTTGTTCTCAATTGAATTTTATATTCATCCTCACCAATTTTTAATTTACTTATTTCTTTACCAAAAACAGCTGTGCGTATTTCCATTCCTATTTGCGCTGTGCTTAAGCCCTGTGCCATGGCTTTTTCTCGGTCAATATTCACCGTTATTTCTGGGCTATTCAAATCTACATCTGTATGTAAATTTTCAATTCCAGCAATAGGGTTATTGTCTAAATAATTAGAAAGGCTGGTTGCTACTTTTGCAATTTCATCATACTCATCGCCTACAATTTCTATGTTTACTGGAGGGTCTGTTGGCGGCCCACTACCCTCTTGGTTTACCTGTATACTAGCACCTGGTATACCCACCATCATTGCTCTTATAGAATCTAAAAATGGTTTTGTTTTTTTGCCTTCTCTTTTTTCATACTCTACAAAAGATATTTGTATACGCCCTAGGTTTGGCTGTACACTTCTATTATTATCTTCTGGCGTACTAGCACTGTTTGCAATATTTGTAATTACACTTTCTACAATTCCACCTTCTTTACCTGGCAGTTCATTTGCTAATACTTTTTGTACTCGCCCTTCTAAAATTCGAGCTATACTATCTGTTTTTTTAATAGTAGTTCCCACAGGCATTTTTAAATACACATAAATAAAATTAGGATCACCACTTGGGAAAAACGTAGCCTGTGTTCTTCCACTTTTAACACTTGCAACTAATAAACCTAAGGCAACTATAAATAGCCCAAACAACGATGTAAAAATCCATGCTGGTCTCCATCCCTTCAATACCCACCTCAATAATTTTTCATATTTATTCATTAAAGCTGGTAACAATTTATTTTGAAAATAATGTATTACATCTCTAAATAAATAACGATTTATGATGGTAAGCAATGCCATAAACAAAAGAAAATTACCATACCCATGTAGGCTATTTTTTGTTGCTACTATTTCATCAAATAATGCTGTACCCACGGTATAACTATTTCCACTTGAAATTATAAAACCAACTATGTTTAAAACTAAACCAAAACCTAGTGCTCCCCAAAACCACCATTTTTTAAATAACAAAGATTTTTTTTCGTCATACTCCTTACCCTCTGGTTTCATAAATGAAACTGCAAACACTGGGTTAAAAACAAATGCTACAATTAGTGAGGCTGCCAAAGTGAGTATAAGCATTGTAGGTAAATAAATCATAAACTTACCTATAATGCCTTTCCAAAATAATAAAGGGAAAAATGGAGCAAGTGTAGTAGCAGTTCCTGCTAGCACAGGTATAAAAATTTCTCCAGCTGCTTCTTTAGCACTAGTTACAATACTCACTTTGCCGTTGTTATAAATACGATGCGTATTTTCTATTACCACTATGGCATCATCTACAATAATACCAAGCCCAAACAGCAATGCAAATAGTACTATAAAATTAAGCGTAATAGGGGTACCTATTATTGCTGTACCAACTGGCAAAAACATAAAGGCTACAAAAATACTTAGTGGTACACTTAGTGCTACAAAAAATGCATTGGTTACTCCCATAAAAAACATTAATACCAATAGCACTAATATAAACCCAATGATAATAGTATTAACCAAGTCGTTAAAAGAAGTAGCCGTTGCCTTACTTTGGTCTCCTGTAATTACTACATTCAAAGCCTTAGGCAGCTCTTCATTCTTCTTCATTTTTTCTACAATATCTTTTACCTTTCCTGCAGCATTTATTAAATTTTCGCCAGAGCGTTTTACAATGTTTAAGGTTACTACATTTTTACCATCTAAGCGTGCATAGCTTTCTTTTTGTTTTATGGTATCCTTTAATTCTGCAATATCTCTTAAGTACACAGATGCTCCTCTTGAGCTACTTCTTACAATTATATTTTGCAAATCCAATGCAGATGTAAATTGTCCTTTTACTTTAATAGTTCGTTTCATATCACCCACATCCATCAAGCCTCCTGTTATATCCATATTCTCTCTGCTTACGGCGTTTTCTATATCCATAAACGTTATGCTTGCTGCTTGCATTTTATATGGGTCAGCATTTATTTGTATTTCTCTTTCGGGTGCACCTACTATTTCTGCACGGGTAAGTTCGCTTAACTGTTCAAATCTATCTTGCAGTTTTTTTGCATACTCTTTTAATTTTACGCCATCATAATCTCCACTTACATTTACAAACATGATGGGCATTTCGCTAAAAGCAAATTCCTGTGCATTGGGTTGCGATGTGAGGTCGTTAGGTAAATCTGTTTTGGCTTTATCTATGGCATCTTTTACTTTTAGTTTAGCTAACTCTGTTTTTACATCACTATCAAATTCTACAATTATTAAACTATAATCCGTTTGCGAAGTGCTCGTAATTTTTTTTACCTTGGCACCACTTATTCCTTTCAATTGTTTTTCTATAGGCCTTGTTACCAAGTTTTCTATATCCTTTGGTGAGTTACCTACATATATTGTAGTTACACTTACGGTAGGCATTACAATATCTGGAAATTGCTCTTTTGGTAATGTATTAAATTGGTACATACCAATGAACGTAATAATAGCTGCCGTAATGTAAATAACGGTTCTATTGTCTACTGCCCAATTTGTGATAAAAAAAGTTTTCGATTTTTTTATAATTGCTCCTATTATACTACTTATCATAAAATTCTTTTAAATTTTCTTTCCAACTTTATAAAGAAGTGCTTATTGCTTGGTTCTCATACAAATTTTGATACCCTTCTGTTATCAATTGCTCACCAGCTGCAAGCCCAGTTTTCACTTCTACAGTGCTGCCATATACTTCACCAATGTTTATGTTTCTTTTTTGTGCAGTTGCTTTTCCGTTGCTAGATTTTACCAGCACATACACATACTTACCTGCTTCATCTGATTGTACTACATTTATAGGTATTACTACAGCATTGGGTGCGCTATAATCCATTATGCGAACCTTTGCACTTTGGTTGGGCTTTAAGCTAGCATCATAAGGTATTTTTATATCTGCTGTAAAACCTCTGTTTGCATCTACCGATTGGCTAATTAAAGAAACCGAAGCATTAAAATTTCTATTTACATCTGGTACACTTACTTCTGCAAGAGTACCTGTGCGTACACGTGTAAGATAATTTTCTGGAATACTGGTTACTACTTTTAATGAGGAGGTATTTACAATTTTTATTTGTGCACCCATCACACTCATTCCTGTAAACGTTTCTCCAATTTTTATATTTACTTCGTCTGCCACGCCACTTACATCGCTGTATACGTTTGTAGTTTTTACTTGCTCTCTGGCAAGGTTTACTTGTTCGTAAACGCCTTTTACTTGCTCATTAGCAGCAGCTAATTGGTTTTCTAAACCTGTTACACTTGTTTTAGCAGTTATTAATTGTACCTCTGTACCAATACCTTGATCCCAAAGATTTTTCTGACGTTGATAAATATTTTTTGCAAATGCTAATTGTGTTCGTATACCTTCCAGTTGTTGCTTGGCGGCTACTGCCTGTTGAGAAGCAGCTTGAACACCTTGTTGCATCACCGCATCATCTAGCTTTAATACAAGCTGCCCTTTTCTTACATACTGCCCTTGCCTTACATAAATTGCTCTTACTTGCCCTGGCCCCATACGAGGAGATATATAAGAAATATTATCAGCATCTACCTTGCCCTGCAAATCTATATAGTGCACAAAATTTTGAGTAGTTACAGGTGCTACTCCAACTAATTTTACTTTGGCAGCTTCACCTCCTCCGCTTGCATTTAATTCTTCCTGCAGCTTTTTTATTTCTTCTACTTTTTTACTATTTTCTGCTTTTAGTTTTTCTATAGCCGTTTTTTTATCATTCAATTCTGCAGCTTTATCTTTTTTAGAAGAGCAAGATATTGCTGTAATAACCAATGAAGCACCTAAAAGGAATGTTGATACTCTTTTCATCTCTATAAATTTATTCGTTTAATTCTATTTTTCTATTTCTATAATTTTACCATGTGTAGGTAAGTTTATTTTGTGTAACTAACTAAACTTCTTACCTCCTAAACTTTACAATCTCCCCACCGCTTTTAAATAATCTATTTTAGCAATTACAGCATCGTACAAAGCACTGTAGTAATTGGTTTGCGCTACTTTAAGGTCTATTTGTGCATTGTATATTTCCTGGTTGCTTCCAAGCCCTGCATCAAATTTTTTCTTTGTACTGTTGTATACTTTTTCTGCAAGTGTTACATTTTCTTTTTGGTTATCAATAGTGAGTATAGCGTTTTTCATTTTTATGTTTGCGCTATTCACATCAAAGTCTATCAACTCTTTAAATTGGCTTATGCTATTCTTTGTTTTTTCTAGCTCATATTTTGCATTTTGCATTTTAGCTTTTCTTGCAAAACCATCAAATATTGGCATACTTACTTTCAACCCAATTAATGAAGTTGAAAACCAAGCTCCTTTTCCAAAGAAATCAAATTTTGAACGTTGAGCATTTTTTTGGTATGTACCAAAAGCTGCTACGGTAGGGAATTGGCTTAGTTTAAATCTTCTAATATTATATTCTCCAAGTTTTGAAGCTATATTCAACAATTGTATTTCTTTTCTATTGTTATAATCATATTTTTCGTCTAGTATATTGTCTTTTATGGAGGCTTCACTTACTGTATCTGTAAGTATTAGTATTTCTTTTTGAGGCATGTTCATTAAAAATTTTAGCCCTGCGTTACCCGCTTCTAATTGGTTATCAATTTTTATTTTTTCTGCTTTCAAATTATTGAGTTGCACTTGCACTTTATCTACATCTAACTTTTCTGCAAAACCCTGTTTGTTTATTGCTCTCACATCATACAATAGTTTTTCAAATCGCTCTATGTTTGCATCTATACTAGTAGCTTGTTTTTTACCTACCACTATTTGATAGTACACTTTGTAAATATTTGCTTTTATTCCCTCGGCAGTTACTTCACTATTTTTGGTAGCAAATTGTATTGCTGCACTTCTTGCTTGCAAGCCTACAAATACTTGCCCATCAAATAATAGTTGAGAAACATCTACACCTGCATTAACTGTCCAAGGCACTCCAAATTGTGCAGCAATGTTACCAAAACCACCAGCAGGAAATTGTATAGGATTACCAGCAGCATCTTTTACACCCTCTTGTACCAGCACTTGGTAGGTAGATGGCGCTATAAAATTTGGCAGTGATTGTACAGGAATATTAAAGTAGTGAGTACCCGTCATACTTGCTCCAATTTGTGGAAAAGCATTTGCAGTAAATTCTCTATTGGTTTGTTTTTGAATTTGTATATCTATCAAAGCATTTTTTACCGCTATAGAATTTTTTACTCCATAGTCTACGGCTTGCTTTATACTAAACTCATTTTTCTTCTGTGCAAATATTGCTGTAGATGAAAAAACAATCAACAACACTACTATGCTTTTCAAAATTATTTTATTCATTTTATATTACTTTTTATTTCTTAACTCTTGGTATTTTAATGCTATTTTATATCCTTTTGCGGTAACTAACCCAAACAGAAAATGTAGGGTAATTTCTTCTTCTATATCCGCAATATTTTCTTTTAGTTTAGCTTTAAACGCTGGCTGAAAGGGCAACATCATACTCTCTACTCTAAACCTTGCTATTACTGCCACATTTAAATCTTGCCTATACAATTCTTCTTGTATGCCTCTAATAATATTGTTTGATATTATTCCGTACAAAAAAGTATCCTTGTGTTCTATAAACCTTAAAAATGTTGTTGGATGAAATTTTTGTAGATCATACAATACCGAAGGGTTCATATTTTTAAACATTTCCACTATAAAATCTATAGCCAAAAATATTTCATGAATAGCATTTTCCGATTTTGCTCTATCGCTTTCACAACATATCATATCATTTTCAAATACAGCTGCCAACACTTCATCCACCAAACTATCCTTATCAGCAAAAAACTGATATATCGTTTTTTTACTCATACCCAATGCAGTAGCAATATCATCCATACTTACGCTACGCAAGCCGTATTGCATAAAAAGACCATGCGCCTTTTCTTTTATTCTTATAGCAGTTTCATTTACTTCTGTTGTCATTTGAGTACAAAACTAAGGAAACTTTTTGTGTTGCGCAAGTTTCCTACATTATTTTTTTGTAAACAAGTTACATTTTGAGCTTAAACCTTTCATAAATTGTGCTATGATTGAAAATAATGAACCAGATGTTGTTTTAATTGGCGCTGGAATAATGAGTGCAACATTGGGTATTTTACTTAAAGAATTAGTGCCATCTATTACAATAGCCATATTTGAACGACTACCTGCAATTGCAGCCGAAAGCTCCGATGCATGGAACAATGCAGGCACGGGGCACTCAGCCTTTTGTGAACTAAATTATACACCAGAAAAAGAAGACGGAAACATAGATATTAGCAAAGCTTTAAAAATAGCAGCCCAGTTTGAAACAAGCAAACAATTTTGGAGTTATTTAGTAGAGCAAAAATATTTTAGCGATCCACAAGAGTTTATAAACCACATTCCACATATAAGTTTTGTATGGGGAAATGAAAACTGTGCTTTTCTTAAAAAAAGATACGAAGCCCTTACGCAAAATGAATTGTTTAATGGAATGCAATTTTCGGAAGATGTAGCCGAAATAGAAAAATGGATGCCATTGGTAATGCAAGGCAGAGATACAATAGAAAAAGTAGCCGCTACAAAAATGGACTTGGGTACTGATGTAGACTTTGGTGTACTTACCCGTGTAATGATAAAACATTTGCAAGAGCAAGAAGGCGTACAACTTTATTTGAGCAATGAAATAAGAGACTTACACAAGGAAAATGATGGCCGCTGGGAAGTAAAAGTAAAAGATTTAACAACAGGGCAAAGTAGAAAATTACATACCAATTTTGTATTTATAGGTGCTGGTGGTGCAGCATTGCGCTTGTTAGAAAAATCGGATATTGAGGAGGCAGAAGGCTATGGTGGCTTTCCTATAAGTGGGCAGTGGCTGCGCTGTACAAACAAAGCTGTAATAGAAAAACATGCGGCAAAAGTATATGGCAAAGCTAGTGTGGGTGCACCCCCTATGAGTGTACCACATTTAGATACTCGTATGATAGGCAATGAAAAAGCATTGCTATTTGGCCCATTTGCCGGCTTTAGTACTAAGTTTTTAAAAAATGGTTCTTACTTAGATTTACCGCTTAGCATTGAGTTTGATAATATTTTACCCATGCTATCTGCAGGCTGGCACAATATAGATCTTACAAAATATTTAATAAAACAAGTAACCCAGTCGCAAGAAGATAGAATAGAAGCGCTGAGGGAATATTTACCCGAAGCAAAAATGGAAGATTGGGAACTTGCAATTGCAGGGCAACGAGTACAAGTAATAAAAAAAGATGAAAAAGAAGGCGGAGTATTGGAGTTTGGAACTGAAATTGTATCCGCTGCTGATGGTTCTATTGCTGCATTACTGGGTGCATCGCCTGGTGCATCTACTGCTGTTTCTGTAATGATAGATGTATTAATAAAATGCTACCCAATACAAATGGAAAGTGATGCTTGGAAAGTCACTTTAAAAAAACTAATACCATCGTATGGGCAAAAATTATCGGATAATGCAGCACTTTGTAAGGCTGTGAGAGAAAGAACAAGTAGGTTACTAGAATTGTAAAAATATTATATTTTATTTAAACTATTTTGCAGAAAATAAATTGTTAGATACCCAACATACCACTCCTACTATTTGGAAAAAATTACGTAGAAAAAAATCGGCGATGCTAGGTTTGTGCATCATCGTATTTGCATTATTGGTTTGTATTTTTGGTTATATGGTTGCACCAGATGCTAGTACAGATGCAGATCTTCAAACAGTAGAAATACAATCAAGGCAAGCTGGGTTTTCACAATTATTTCTAAAAATACCCGTTGATTTACAAAAAAAATCTTCAGTACTATCCTCTTTATTTTTTGGTAAAACAACATCTCATAAATATTTACCCATAAACAATTACAAAATAGTAGCAGATAAAATTGTTGTAAATAAATATATAGACGACGATACTGCAATTGTACAATCGTATTCACTTAATGAAATTACCAATACACATCCAGAAAATATTGAGCAAAATATTGTTACAAAAAAATATTATTTAGGTACCGATGCTTTTGGAAGAGATATATTAAGTCGCCTTATAATTGGCACAAGGGTGAGTATGATGGTAGGCTTGGTGGCAGTAATCATATCTTTAAGTATTGGTATTTTATTGGGGGCCATGGCTGGCTATTACAAAGGCAAAACAGATGCTGCTATTATGTGGCTTATAAATGTAACATGGAGTATTCCTACTTTATTATTGGTATTTGCTATCACTCTGGCATTGGGTAAAGGATTTTGGCAAATTTTTATCGCCGTTGGTCTTACGCTTTGGGTAAGTGTAGCAAGGCTTGTACGTGGGCAGGTAATGGCAGTAAAAGAATTAGAGTATGTACAAGCTGCTAGGGCATTGGGTTATAAAGACAGTCGTATAATTTTAAAACATATTTTACCCAATATTATTGGGCCTGTGTTGGTAATAGCAGCGGGTAATTTTGCTACTGCTATTATTGTAGAAGCCGGCCTTAGCTTTTTAGGCATTGGTGTACAACCTCCGCAACCAAGCTGGGGCTTAATGATAAAAGAAAATTACAACCTGATCATTACCAACAATGCAATGCAAGCACTTATTCCTGGGTTTGCAATTATGTTACTCGTATTGGCATTTAATTTACTCGGCAGTGGGTTAAGAGATGCAGTGGATGTAAAAGAAGTGAATAGATAAATAATTAATACCTACTTCTATATTTTTTATTTAAAAGCCTACATACAATTTTGTGCTGCTTACGTATATCTTTTTCTAAAAAGTATAATACTAATTTTTTATTGAAAAAAGGAAGATGGAAAACAATGTAGATGATGTAGTAATTATTGGTGCAGGAATAGCTGGACTTACAGCAGCTAAAGTTTTAAAGGCTGCTGGTAAAAAAATTAAAATAATTGAAACCTCAAACACTATTGGAGGAAGGGTTCAAACAGATATAGTAGATGGATATTTGTTAGACAGAGGTTTTCAAGTATTGCTTACAGCTTACCCTGAGGCAAAACATTTTTTAGATTACGAAGCATTAAACCTACAAAAATTTTTACCTGGCGCCATCGTTTTTAATGAAAAAGGAGTAAGCACCATTGGAGATCCATTAAGAAATCCCTCCACATTATTCAGCACACTATCATCTCCTGTTGGTAGTATGATAGATAAAGTAAAAATGCTTTTCCTTAAACTAAAACTAGGTAATAGCAGCGTAGATGAAATTTTTTCTTCTCCAGAAATTACTACGTTTGATTACTTGAAAAATAAAGGATTTAGCGAACGAATGATTACCCAGTTTTTTAAACCATTTATGACAGGAATATTTTTGGAGGCAGATTTAAAAACATCTAGTAGAATGTTTGAATTTGTGTTTAAAATGTTTAGCGAAGCTAATACAACTATACCTGCAAAGGGAATGGGAGCAATACCGGCGCAACTTGCAAAAAATTTAGACCCCAATGAAATATGCTTTAATGAAAAAATAATAAATATAGAAAGCAATAAAGCATACTCAAATACAGGCAACACATACGAAGCTAAAAATATATTAATAGCCACAGCTGCTAATGCTATACCATTACCATTTGAGCAAAAAACTATAAAGAAAAAATCAGTAATTTCTGTGTATTTTACGGCAGAAAAACCACCTTTTACTTTACCAATAATTGCTTTAAATGCATCTGCAAATAAAATTGTAAATAATGTGGCAGTAATGAGCCAAGTATCTAGCTACTATGCCCCTGCTGGTAAAACACTTATTTGTGTATCATTAATTGATTATAAAAAAATGGGTAGTGATGAAGAAATGATAGAAGCAATTAAACTAGAACTAAGTAAATGGTATGCAGATGCCTTAAACTGGAAACACTTAAAAACCTACGAAATATTGTATGCACTCCCCAAAGATGAAACCGTGAAATACAAAGTGGAACTAGCTGATATAAAAATTGCAGAAAATACATTTATTTGTGGAGATCATTTATTAAACGGATCTATTAATGCTGCTATGAAAACAGGCAGAATAGCAGCAGAATCGATATTATCGGCGTTAAAATAAAAAAAGTATTTGCAGTAAATCTGTTATCTAATTTCAAATTTATATCTTCGCACAAATTTTTAATATGCTACCAAAGTACAAACGTATACTTCTTAAACTCTCAGGCGAATCTTTAATGGGTGATAAAAATTTTGGTTTAGACCCTGTTGTTATTTCGCAATATGCACAGGAGATAAAACAAATTTATGATTTAGGCGTACAAGTAGCTATAGTTATTGGAGGTGGTAACATTTATAGAGGTATGAACGAGGCGGAGACTGGCATTGAGAGAGCACAAGGTGACTATATGGGAATGCTTGCAACTGTAATAAATGGTATGGCATTGCAAAGTGGCTTGGAAAAAGCAGGTGTAACTACTCGCTTGCAAAGCGCAATTAAAATGGAGCAAATTGCTGAGCCTTATATACGTAGGCGTGCAATGAGGCATTTAGAAAAAGGACGTGTGGTTATTTTTGGGGCAGGTACGGGTAACCCTTATTTTACTACAGATACAGCAGGTTCTTTAAGAGCAGTAGAAATAAAAGCAGATGTAATTCTTAAAGGCACTAGGGTAGATGGTATTTACACAGCTGACCCTGAGAAAGACCCCACTGCTACAAAATATGGTCACATTACTTTTGCGGAGTGCATAAAGCAAAATTTAAAGATAATGGACATGACTGCATTTACTTTATGTATGGAAAACAACTTACCCATTGTTGTTTTTGATATGAACAAACCCGGCAATTTAATGAGTGTGGTTATTGGTGAGAAAACAGGCACATTGGTAAGGTAAAATATTATTCTCCGAATTATTTTTTTTGGTAATGGGCTGAAAAGCCCTGATGTGACTTCTTTGGCAAATATGATTTTGTTATTAATTGACTTTTGATAAAAGTTAATTAATAATCTCCATTCAACTGTATATCTTTTGGCATCTTTAATTATGCAACTTGTCTACCACATTGTTTAAAACAAAATATCGAAAAAAATAAACTGATTGCTCTAAAAGAAATCTTAAATCAGCAATCTTTAAATCTTCAATCCCTAAAATATTTCCTCAACCTTCTTTACCCTATAATCAAATATTTCTTTCAACTGTGCTTTTACAAAAAGCATATTAGCAATATCTCCCAAAATCCAAAAGGGTAATTTGTAATGCACAATATCTGTCATTTCTACACCGCCTTCTACCGCTTTAAAATGATGTTGATGATGCCACATACTATACGGCCCATAGCGTTGATTATCTACAAAAAATTTATGATGCTCTACACTAGTAATCTCTGTCATCCAATATAAAGGAATGCCTAATATAGGGTGTACTTTATATTCTATTATTTGTCCTGCATATACACTCGTAAGGTTTTCGGTAAGCACTTTAAACTTCAATTTTTCAGGTGTTATTTTTGAAAGATTAGCAGGGTTGCTAAAAAACTCCCATGCTTTCTCCAAGGTAATGGGTAAAAACTGTACGGTTTTAAGATTATATACTTTGCTCATTAATTTTATTGAAAGTTAAACTAAATTGATTAACCACTTTTAATAGTTCCAATTTACGTTGAAACAATAACAGAGGATGTAATTAATCATAAAAAAATGGCCTGTTCCCACCACTTTATTTTTTTCCTTCATTTCTGAAGTCCGCACTGCATGTGTGTGAATTTTATTTGTTCAGTTCGCAGTAGCACTATTTTATGAATAGACTTCGTCGCTGTTTTTGGAATCTAATTCTTTTGCTAAATTAAAGTTATCCCATTTAACAAACCAATATTTTTGAAATTGTTTGAAATTTAAAATTGCTGGGATTACTAAATCATCTATGCCAAACAATTTTATAATTTCAGATTTGTAATCATCGTTTAAATAAGGACAAACAATTAAATCCATTATTAATAAGTTTGTTTCGGTATTTTTAGCTCTTTTTTTAGAATCGATTGATAAAATAAATCGTTTTATATATACTTGTAATTCATTTTTAAATTTGTCATATATTTTGATATTTTTCATGTAAAATAATAAAACTACGATTGAAAAATAATTTAAAGTTACAGCTTCACCAATAATAATTTCTCCATTTTCTTTATCTACACAATTAAAGTAATTTGCTAATTGATGGCTATTTAGTCTATAGTTTTTTCCAAGTTCTCTTAAACTAACTAACAGATACAAAATTTCTACTTGAGTTTGTTTATCCATTTGATGCCTTCCAAGTACAAATGAAATTTCATCTGAAATTTTCTTAAAAATCAATTCCTTGTTTTCATTTTTTAATTTTAAGAATCTAATTTTAGTGCCACTTAAATTTAGATAGTGATAAACTCCTTTAAAAAGATTAATAATTTTTGATAAAATATTTGAGAGTTTTATAGAGGAGTTAACCCTTGGTGATACAGAATATATAAAAAAAACAAAGTCAAGATAGCTGACTATAAATCTACTAAAATCATTTTCTAGTTTGCCTTTTTTTAAAATGTTTTCTGGTAATAGTTCTTTTTTATTTTCTAAAACAGAAAATACTTTAAAGTAATTATCAAATTCTAAAACTATTTTTTCTATTTTAGTATTTAAGATTGCTAGAGTATAATTTAGAACATCCTTATACTGTACTGCGGATTCTTTTAGTATTAACTTAAATGATGTAATTAATTTTATTGGATTTATTTGTAATTCAACAATGGTTTTTTGCAAAAAGTAATTTTGTTCTTCTGCAGTACCATCAAATATCAATCCATCTTCTAAGTAGTCGATTTTAAAAATTGGGCTATTATCAAATAATTTATTAATTCTTTGCTTTGCAGCGCTTATTTCCGTTATCATTGGCCGCTCATAAAGCTTAGCCTTTGAGTCATTAAGTGACATTTTAAAATCCTTGAGTTCATGTCTAAAGATTTTCATAATTAAATCCTTTTCAGATTCATTACTGCAAAAAAGAAAATAGTCATCTACGTAACGATAAATTTCATAATCTCTTTTATTATATAAATTTTCATCAATTCTTAACTTTTGTTCTACAGTTTTATCTATTTGTTGTAAAATAATTTCTGCAAAAATTCTAGAGAATTCTGGACCTATAACAATACCGTTTGTTTCTCCTGAATTTGCATTCTGAATAAATCTATCAAAATTGCCCCCAAATGTTTTCTTTGATTTAGCCAAATTGTCTTTTACAATGCCTTTATTAGTAAGCGCCCAAACAATAGAATGTGTATAAATGCTGTCAAAGCATTTTGATATGTCAAATTTATAGAGCTTTTTATATTTTTTTTCAGCCCTTAAATATCTATAATCTTCATAGAATTTATATATGTTAGTATACTTTTGATATGAAAAAAAAGTTTTCAAATTCTCATATTCCTTTCCTGTCAAATCATAATTTTCATCTTTATTTTTCTTATTACCACCTAATGAATATTTTGCTACAGCATCTGGTTTCCGTATAGAAAATTTGCTAATTTTTGAATAGTAAATAATTATTTCTTTATAGGTGTTATAAAAATCTATCAAAGATATTTGGTTTGCAGGGTGAATAACTGTCAGTTCTCTAAAATCTTCTTCTTTATGAGCAATTTTATATGTAAATGGAGTATTTTTAGTATCAATGGAGGTACTGCTATTTCCAACAGTAATCGTACTTAGATTAAAGAGTAGCTTTAATAATTCATTATAAGCTTTTCTATCATCGTCGATGTATTTATTAGAAAAATGAATATTATCCGCTTCGTAGTAAATTTTGTTCTCAACTAGAAATTTATAGAAATAACGATTTGAAAATATTATTGGAACTTCATAGGGTAGCACATCTGAAAGTATTGCTCTTTCTTTTGCATGCGGGACACTTTTTCTTTTATGATTTTTCATATGTAATTAGTTATTCCATATTGATTTTATTTTTGACAATTGTGTTTTATTAAATGTGTGAAATCTGGTGCCACGATTATAAAAGCCTTCATTGAAACTGAATCTTTTCATAATTACCTTTTTTAAAGTATCAATCTTTACGTTAAGATTCTCATTGGGGTTAAGACTTGATAGGTGCTTTTTTAATAATTTATCTAAATGCTTGAATTCTCCTATTTTACTTTTATTTAGACTTATTAAAATATTCGAGTAATAGATACCTGCTCTTACTCGTTTTTTATTATTAAGTAAATGAAAATTACCTGTAAGAAACTTAAAGCGATTAATCATTGATTCTTTTGCTTTTTTTTCATTAAACTTTGAGCATTTATTGTATTCTTCAATTGTTAACCTTATTCTATTTTCATATTTTTCCAATTTGTTGTCAGACAAATAAATTCCTCTCAACTTGGAATTTTGAATGCAAAACTTATAACCCAAAAAATTAAAGCTTTCTTTTTTATTATAATCATTTATGATATTAATTTTTAATAATTTGTTCTCCTTCCCGTCGCTACCATCTTTTATAGTAAGTTGATTATCTTTTATAATTTCACTGATTTGAGAAAAATAATCAGCATATTTTTCTTTTGAATGTGGTACAAAAACCAATACAATATCATCTACATATCTTGCATAATAGACCAAATCTTTAATATCTTTCAAATGGTTGTCTATGTCTCGCATATATAACTCAGATAAATATGCACTAGCACCAATCCCTCTTGGAATTCCTAATCCTTTAATTTCTTCTGAAGGTTTAGTATTCTCATAAGAAAAAATCAAAGCTTTTATTAATTTTTTAGATTGAAAAGTTAAGAGTGAATTTTCTTCAATTTTTTTTAATAGTAAATCTTGAGAAATGGTTTCATAAAAACTGGCTATATCAATTTTAAAAATAAATTTAGGAAAATCCTCTTGTAAAATTATTCGTAATTGTTTTACAATTTCAAACCTGTCAGACTGTTTTACTTTAAATGTCTTTGCTATGTTATGCTGTAGTTGTTTCATGGCAAAAAAAGATGCCGCATCTTTCTTTATAGTGTAAATAGTTTTTGAATCTTTCTGATACAAGTCAAGGCAGAAGGCAAAAGATTTTAAATTTGTTTTATCGCTAATCTCTTGTAAATGAAAATTAAGCGCATCTTCTTTTTGTGCATTTAATTTTTTTAGTTCTGAATTAAAATACATTAAATCTAATAAAGGTTTTAAAATAAGAAGACGTTTCACTTTCTTATGAATATCTAAGTATTCCTTTGAAAGCATATTGTTTTCAAAATTTCCTTTTTTATTTTCTATTTGAAATATTTCGTAAAAATTTGCAGCAGAAAAGGTTTGGTCAAGCATTAATTCGATTTAGTAATACAAATTACTTAATATTACAACATTAGCCAATTTTATCACATAAATATATTATCTTTAAAGAGCACAATTAGAGAATGAATAATAATATACTACAACAAAAATTTGAAGAAGAATATGCCAAGCTAAACCCGCAGCAGCAAAAAGCGGTGGATACTACCGAAGGTCCCGTAATGGTAATAGCAGGGCCCGGCACAGGCAAAACACAAATACTAGCTGCACGCATTGGTAAAATATTAATGAACCCCGATGTATCAGCGGATAATATTCTTTGCCTCACCTACACAGATGCAGGTGCTATAGCCATGCGCAGGCGATTGCAATCGTTTATAGGTGCAGATGCGTACAAGGTAAATATTTATACGTTTCATGCTTTTTGTAACGATGTTATTCAAGATAATTTATCGTTGTTTGAAAAAAATAGTTTGGATGCCATTTCAGAATTGGAGAATATAGAATTGTTTAAAAAACTGATAGATAATTTTGGCAAAGAAAATCCACTAAAGCGATACAGGGGCGATGTGTATTATGAGATAAATAATTTGAAGCAATTGTTTTCCAACATGAAACGAGAAGGGTGGACGCCAACATTCATCAACCAAAAAATAGATGAATACATAGCAGACTTACCAAACCGTGATGAATACATTGCCAAGCGTGCCACCAAAGACTTTAAAAAAGGCGATGTACGCACCGATAAAATTGAAGAAGAAACAGAAAAGAAAGAAAGATTACGTGCAGCCGTAAATGAGTTTGATAATTACCAAACCCTTATGCGGGAGCGCAACCGCTACGATTTTGATGATATGATAAATTGGGTAATAAAAGCATTTGAAGAAAACCCCAATGTATTATCTAACTATCAAGAGCGGTTTCAATATGTATTGGTGGACGAATACCAAGATACAAGCGGCACACAAAATAAATTGGTTCAACAACTCATTAGCTATTGGGATACGCCCAATGTATTTGTGGTGGGAGATGATGACCAAAGTATTTACCGCTTTCAAGGTGCCAATGTAGAAAATATGCTAGGCTTTGCCAACCATTATAGCAGCGAAATGGTAACCGTAGTACTTACCAATAATTACAGGAGCACGCAACCCATATTAGACATTGCCAAAACTTTGATAGATAATAACGAGGAGCGATTGGTAAAAAACATTGAAGGTTTAAGTAAAGATTTACTAGCGAGTAATGATAAAATAAAACAGCTTACAAACAAGCCAACTATAAAAGAATACAACTCAGTAAAAGAAGAAATGGCGGGCATTACAGCCGAAATAGCTTTGCTGCTGCAACAGAATATAGAGCCTAGAAAAATAGCTGTTATTTACAAAGAAAATAAATACGGCGAAGCCTTAGCAGAATATTTACGACTAAAAGGAATACCCGTTTTTAGCAAAAGAAATGTAAATATTTTAGGCAATGCTTTTGTAAAAAAAATAATAACCATTATGCGATACTTACATGCAGAGCATGAAATACCGTATAGCGGCGATGAATTATTATTTGAAATATTGCATTACGATTTTTACAAAATTACTCCCATTGATATTGCAAAAATTACCGTAGAAGTTAATGCAAGAAATTATAAGGATGAAAGAAGTTCTATTAGAAAATTATTATTTGATAAAGCCAACCAACCGCCAAAAGATTTGTTTGACAGTGGCATAGACCAACGATTAAAAAATACAAGTGCTATTATTGAAAACTTGATAGCAGATGTATCTAATGTATCGCTACAGCAATTGCTAGATAGCATTATACGCAACGGTGGCGTGCTTGCATACATTATGCAGCACGAAGAAAAATTAAAATTATTACAACTACTTACTGCATTATTCGACTTTGTAAAATCTGAAACGGCTCGTAATCCATATTTAGATTTAAAAGGGTTTATGGCAGTGTTGGATTTAATGCAAAAAGAAAATTTACCATTGCCGCTTATAGAAGTATCGGGCAATGAAAAAGCCGTGAACCTGCTTACAGCACATGGTAGCAAGGGTTTGGAGTTTGAGTACGTATTTTTTTCAGGCGTAAATGCAAGCTCTTGGGAAAAGAAAAGAAAACCACAAAGTGGATATAAATTTCCAGATACGATGTTCACCTCAGCCCCAAGTGATGCTGCCGAAGGAGAAGAATTGAGAAGATTATTTTATGTAGCACTTACAAGAGCAGAAAAATTCTTAAACATTTCTTATGCAAAATATAGCAATGAAGGCAAGGG
>JAYVID010000251.1:0-2764 GCA_043770525.1 Ferruginibacter sp. | reverse complement strand
GCCACGTATGTAAGTATCTTCATTAGGGCCATTACAAAAAAAGGAACTATAATCTGTACCTGCAAAAACTGCTGTAGCATTTGTATTAAATACATTTTTATTTATGGTAAGCATTGCATTATCGGTGTTACCACCCAATCCCATTTGAAAACCACCAAAAGAGTTGGGTGCAATACCAATAGCTCTACTGCCTGCACTAAGTGCAGCATTTTTTAGTCCAGCACCGTACATATCCAATGTTATATTACCATTGCTAGGGTTCATGGCAAAAACAGAAGCTGCTCCATTATTCAAATATTTTCCGAAGCCAAAATTATTATCTCTATACTGGTTAAAACCAAGTGCAGGCCAATTTCTTTGAAGAGATATGCCTGCACCATCACTACCTAGTACTGCTGAAGTACTACTACTTGTGCCAGTTGCAACACCTGCTACTTCTAACTTTGCTATTGAGGGAGTTGTAGTTCCAATACCTACAAATGAATATGGTATTTCATTGCTATAATTTACTGTGATTGTCCATGAGTTTGCATTAACCCTGTTTACATCCGTACCACAATTAAAAAAACCACCATTCCAGCTACGCCTTGCATCCAAAGCAAAAATTAATACCGTACCTCCATTATAATTACCATTAGCAATATTTATGGTTCGGTTATAAACATAAGTGCCTGCGGTTGTAATATTATTTTGTGCTTCGGTTGCTTCTTGATTATTTGTATTTTGAAATGTAATTGCAGAAAATTGATCTGCTTGCTGCCCTCCATTAAGCGCTGTCATACTATAGGTAACACCTAAACTAGTTACGTTATAGGTTTGGCCTGGAGGTATTGTAAGGTATAGGTAGCCTGCATTGCAGTTATAGTTAAAACTAAATGTGCTGTAATTAGTTGCTATATCTGTACCATAGGTAGCGGAAATACTGTTTTGCCCTAAAGCCACAGCGGTACAAAATAGTGCGGTAATTAAATATAAGTACTTCATTTTTTTTGATTGTAGTGTTTTATAATACTCTTCTAGTTATTTCTGTCCAGCGCCCACTACTGCCCACAAGGCGCCACATTAACAAAAGTGTTTGCCCCCTGTTACTCATTAAACAATTGCTTGCTAAATCTATATTGGCTGTTTCGTTTACTGTATAACTTTGGTTACTGCCAAGGCTGGCATATATTAAGTATTTGGCCTTGTACTGTACCATTACCCAATGTTAAAATTGCAGGGGTGGTGCCGCAGGTTTCAATAAGCATAAAGGAACAATTGCCTGGTGTAGCCATTGCATTGCCACAAATATTAAACTCTTTTCTTTTTGTAATACCTAAACTACCATATAAATCTACAGCCATAACGGGACTGATGGTGCCGCCTAACCCAATGCGTGTATTGTTTGGCATTAAAGTAACACCACTAGCAACTTCATTAATTATTACAGCAGCGCCATTACTATTTGTAGCACACCTTATGTAAGTATTTTCGCTAACACTATTTGCAAAAAAAGAGCTGTGGTCGTACCCATCAAATACGGCGGTACCAATTATATTTTCTGGCTGCTTAGCTACCACTAAGCCAATATTGGCTGCTCCCAAACCTCTTATACCAATATTGCCATTATTTAAAATTGTTATTGCTCTGTTTGTGCCAATAGTGGGATTCCCTTTAAAACCGCTATTATACATATCCCAAGCCATAATGCCTGTTGTTTCATTTAAAGAAATAGTAGCGGCAAAACCAGTGCTCATATGCTTGCTACCCGTTGCATCTCTATATTGATTAAAACCGATGGTGGGTGAATTTCTTTGTAGCGATATACCTGCTCCATCGCTACCAAATGCTGCAACTGTTTTGCCCAATCCAAAAGTGCCAAATACTTCTAGTTTGCCTAGTGTGGGCGTGGTGGTGCCTATGCCTACGTTTTGGGCAGAGCTTATTTTGCCAAATAATAATAAAAAATATATATTTAATAATTGCTTCATAATTATATTTTTAAAAATTAATTTTTAAGATTGTAATAGTTTTTTATTGAATGATTAAATTGCCACCTATTCTAAGTTTCTTGCTTGCTGCTACAGTTATTTTTGCACCACTTGCAATAGTTTGTGTAACAGTTATCGGCAATACACATTCACCATTTATAATTGGGTTTATCAAAATTTCGTTTGGTGCAGTAAGGTTTGTTGGTGGTATGTAACCACCTAGCCAATTAGATGCATCGCCCCAATTACCATTACCATTAAAAGTGTAGATATTTGGTAAAGCTGCAATGGTTGTTTTTACAAAAAACCCACCAAAACCTGTTACATTAAAACTCACTTCCCAGCGACTATAAAGACTGTTATAAAAAATATCAGCATCGGCGGGGTTAATAGTTACCGGCGTATTTGTAGTTGGATAACTTATTGGCAAACCTGTACCATTGCTGCTAACTCCTGTTTGTTTTTCTATTAATAAATTGGCTTTGTTATTAGCAGCATCAGCGGCATCTATAGGAAGTTTTACTGCATTTAGCGCATTAAAATCGGTAAATTCCTGCTGGGTAAAATAAAGTGTAACCTTACCTGTTGCATTGCTGGCATTAGCAGTTGGCGTTATTTCATAATGCCGCTTTACAAAAAAAGCAGGCTGGGTAGTTTCGTTCCATACCTTGGCTGTAACGGTACCAGCTACGGCATTAGTAGTACCTGTAGGTAGTAGAGTAGCAATAATTCTACAGCCGTTAACTACCAGCAACGAAGTAAGGGCATTGCCATTAATATTTTGAATAACTGAA
>JAYVID010000250.1:0-12581 GCA_043770525.1 Ferruginibacter sp. | reverse complement strand
GATTAAGTGGTGCTGTACAAAAGAATGAAGCGCATCTGGGTATTGCTGTAGATCCTGATGTGGACAGGGTTTGCTTTGTATGCGAAGATGGAAGTATGTTTGGCGAAGAGTATACATTGGTAGCTGTAGCAGATTATATGCTGGGCCTACAAAAAGGAAATAGTGTGAGCAACATGAGTAGCACCCAAGCATTGAGAGATGTAACGGTGAAACATGGCGGTGAATATTTTGCTAGTGCAGTGGGCGAAGTAAATGTGGTAAATAAAATGAAAGCACGCAATGCTGTAATTGGTGGTGAAGGCAATGGTGGTATTATTGTACCAGATTTACATTATGGCCGTGATGCATTAATAGGCATTGCTTTATTTCTTACACATCTTGCAAAGAGTGGTAAAACCACTCGCCAGCTACGCAATACCTACCCAGATTATTTTATGAGCAAAAATAAAATAACATTGAATGCTGGTGTGGACACAAAAAAAATATTTTCAGCTATAAAAGAAAAGTATAAAAACCAACCTATAAATGATGAAGATGGTTTGAAAATACAATTTGATAACGATTGGGTACAATTACGTACAAGTAATACTGAGCCTATCATACGCATATATGCAGAAAGTAATTTAGAAACTACGGCTGATAATATTGCAAAAAGATTGATGATGGATATACAGGAAGCGACAGCCCCCTAAATCCCCCAAAGGGGGACTTGCTGTCTTAAAGATTCAAAGACTCTTATTTTTTGAATTCTAAATTATATTTATCTAATAGCTTTTGTCTAAAATCTAACTCATGGAAAGAATATACTTCGATAATGCTGCTACTACATCTTTAGATCCAGAAGTGCTAGATGCAATGATGCCTTTTTTATCTAATAAATTTGGTAACCCATCAAGCATTTATTCTTATGGGAGAGAAACAAGAATGGCGGTAGAAACAGCTCGTAAATCTGTAGCTAAATTATTAAATGCTAACCCAGCAGAAATATTTTTTACTAGTGGCGGTACAGAAAGTAGCAACATGGCTATTCAAACTTCGGTGAGAGATTTAGGTTGTAAGCATATTATAACATCGGTAATAGAGCACCATGCAGTATCACATACAGTAGAGCATTTAGGTAATATAGATGCTGTAAAAGTAAGTTATGTAAAATTACTGCCTGATGGACATATTGATATAGAAGATTTAGAAAAACTATTAGCTGCTTCAGAAGAAAAAACTTTGGTAACGCTTATGCATGCCAACAATGAAATAGGCAATATGCTGGACTTACATGCAGTAGGTAACCTTTGCAAATTATACAATGCCATTTTTCATAGCGATACTGTACAAACAGTAGGTCATTTTCCTATGGACTTAAGAAATACCCCGGTACATTTTATTACAGGTGCTGCACATAAATTTCATGGTCCAAAAGGCGTGGGCATTATTTATATAAACGAAAATGTACGTGTAAAACCAATGGTACATGGTGGTGGGCAAGAGCGAAACATGCGTGCAGGTACAGAAAATATTTATGGTATTGTAGGATTTGCAAAAGCCTTAGAAATAGCCATGACGAATCATGAAGAAGATAGTGCATACATAGGCACCCTTAAGTATTATATGCTTGAGCAATTGAAAAAAAATATAGCAGGTGTAAGTTTTAATGGAGATGTATTGGGCAATAGTTTGTATACAGTATTAAGCACCAGTTTTCCAAAAACAGAAAAATCTGAAATGATTTTATTTAACCTAGATATTAATCATATTTGTGCTAGTGGTGGTAGTGCATGCACAAGTGGTGCAGATGCAGGTAGTCATGTAATACGTGCTATCAATAATAATCCGAACCAGCTTACAGTTCGTTTTAGTTTTAGCAAACATAATACAAGAGCTGAGGTAGATGTGGTGGTGGAAAAATTAAAAAGCTTGGTGTAAAATAAATATAGTTTTATAATTTGATCATACTAAAACGATCATTCGCATGTTTTAATATCTATGCATGTTGCATCTGGCTGCATTATTATTTTTCTAAATTGTGGAATTGTTTTTACCAAAAAAAGCCGTTTGTTTGATAACCTACTTTGCAAGATTATTATTAACCTTAATAAAAAAAATTACTCAAATTTGTAACCAAAGTAAAAAATATTAAACTACAACATGAGCATCATCAAAATAGAAAATCTAAAAAAAGCATATGAACACAACTTTGTACTTAAAGGAATAAACTTAGAAATAGCGCAAGGACAAATTGTGGGGTATATAGGTCCAAATGGAGCAGGTAAAAGTACTACCATAAAAATATTGTGTGGCATTACCAGCGATTTTTTAGGCGAAGTACAGGTAATGGGTATGGATGTGCGTAAAAATGCCATAGAAGTAAAAAGCAAAATTGGCTATATACCTGAGCTAGCCGCATTATATGAGGCACTTACCCCTGTAGAGTATTTAAAATTTAGTGGCAAATTGTACAATTTAGATGATGCAACCATAGCTACAAAAACAAATGAATTGCTTCGGTTATTTGACTTACAAGACAAAGCCAATGACCGCATGACTAGCTATAGCAAGGGTATGAAACAAAAAGTGTTACTTATAAGTGGCCTTATACACAATCCCGAAATTATCTTTTTAGACGAACCTTTGAGTGGGCTAGATGCCAATGCCGTTATATTGGTAAAAGAAATATTGGCACAATTAAAACTAGCTGGAAAAACTATTTTTTACAGCTCACATATAATGGATGTGGTAGAAAAAATAAGTGATAGAATAATTATAATAGACAAAGGAGAGGTAAAAGCAGATGGCACTTTTGAAGAATTGAAAAACAATGCACATGAAGGATCTCTTGAAAATATTTTTACCAGCCTAACTGGCAATAGTGAACAAACCCTTAGTACTGCACATGAATTTATAAACGTTTTAAATAGTAAATAATGGACAAATTAATTTTAAAATTTATTCTGTTCATTGTAAAAACATTTTTAAAAAAAGATGTAGACTATGAAAAGCTTAAAATAATAACCGAAACAAAACTGATACTGGATAGACGTCGAGTACGTGTAACCATGAAGCAAAAAAACAACAAAGAACAAAAGAACCAAATATTGGTTACCCAAATTGTATATTGTTTTTTTGGACTACTTATTGGTATGGTTGTATTTGCAAACAATAATTTAAAGCTAAGCATTACCATTATACATTCCTACATTTTGTTTATGATGATAATGACGCTTATTACAGATTTTAGCAGTGTATTATTAGATACAACTGATAACCAAATTATACTCCCCCGCCCTGTAAATAGCAAAACTTTTTTTGTAAGTAGGCTCGTGCATATATTGGTTTATTTATTACAATTTACGCTAGCACTGGGTTTATTTCCTATAATATTTACTTTTATAGGTTTTGGTGCTTTGGTGGGTATTGCAAATATTATTGCCATTTTTTTAACGGTAATGATTGCCGTATTTATTACTTATTTAATGTATGGGCTTATATTAAAATTTAGCAATGAAGAAAAATTAAAAGATATCGTAAGTGGTTTTCAAATAATACTTACCATCATATTTGTAGGTGGGTCCCAAATACTACCTCGGTTTATAAATTATGCTGGGCTAGACCTTATAAAATTACCTATACAATGGTATACTTATTTTATGCCTCCCTTGTGGATGGCAAATGCCCTGGAATCGTTGTATACCCTTAAGGCCAATCTACCTCATGTGATGATGATTGTAATGGCAGTTGTTTTTCCTATTATAATGTTTTGGCTAATGATAAAATTTCTTGCTCCAAGTTTTGCAAAAAAAATGGCAGCCTTGGGCAATGCAGGAGTTGAAACAAAATCTGAACAAAAAAATGCGTTCAACAATAAACTTCCACTTTCAGAAAAAATATCACCTTTAGTTTGCTCTTCTAATACAGAAAGAGCTGGCTTTGAATTTACTTGGAAAATGACGAGTAGGGATAAGAGTTTTAAAATGCAATTTTACCCAGGCCTAGCCTATATTTTGGTTTTTGCATTTGTTTTTATTTTTCAAAGTGGAAAAAACATAAGCAATACATGGTTGAATTTACATAACACAAAAAGCTACTTGGGTTTAATTTACCTTCCTCTTTTTACGGTATCTACAGCTGTTACACTAATAGCTTTCAATGAAAATTTTTCTGCTTCGTGGATCTATTTATCAAGGCCACTTTACAAACCTGGCACTTTAATTACTGGTGCACTTAAAACGCTATTAGTAAAATATTTATTACCCATTTCTATTCCTCTACTTGCTTTTGCTTTGTACATTTGGGGTTATAAAATTATTGATGATTTTATGTTTGGTTTTATAAGCAATGTGTTTTTATTGTTGGTACTCACACATATCAACAAAAGCTATTTGCCTTTTAGTATGCAACCAAATATGACTCAACAGACAGGTAAATTTGTATTAGTTATGCTCAATTTTGTTTTGATAGGTGTATTAATACTATTACATTACTTTGCAACAAAAATTTGGTGGTTACCATTAGCACTTATACCATTACCTTTAGTAGGATCTTATTTTCTGTTTCGAACAATTCAAAATTATGGATGGCAAAAAATATCTAACTAAGCAATGGTAAATACCACATTTTATAAGGGCATACAAAAAGAATTATTAGCTACCAATACTACACTCATAGCCGTATCTAAGCTAAAGCCAGCAAGCGATATTGAAATATTGTACAATATTGGGCATAGGAATTTTGGAGAAAACTATGTACAAGAATTGGTAGAAAAACAAGCCATACTACCTGCTGATATCAACTGGCATTTTATAGGCCATTTACAAAGCAATAAAGTAAAATACATAGCTCCCTTTGTACATTTAATACAAGGCATAGATAGTGAAAAATTGTTGAAAGAAATAGACAAACAAGCTGAAAAAAATAACCGTATAATTAATGTATTGTTACAAGTACATATTGCCGAAGAAGAAACAAAATTTGGTTTTGATGAAAATGAATTGATATCCTTGGATGCAACTATTTATAAAAATGTAAATATTATTGGCTTAATGGGCATGGCTACTTTTACAGATGATAAAGCAAAAGTGAAAAGAGAATTTGAACATTTACATACATTATTTTCACAATTAGCTACACAAAAAAACATACAACTTACGACTCTAAGTATGGGTATGAGTGATGATTATGCTTTAGCAATTAGTTGTGGCAGTAATATGGTAAGGATAGGGAGTCTATTGTTTGGTGCTAGATGATTTTTGTAAAAATATTTTTTGATTTTTTGCATAAAATAAAAAACTAGCTCAATTCAATTAATTACCACCCCATTTGTTATTCAAATAATTCATATCTGGAAATACTTTATCTGGATCAATTGCAACAGATTTAACCGTTTCTTCTGTTGGTAATTTTACTTTAAAGCTGTTAGTATTATTCCAAATTTCTACAGGCAAGTTCATGGTACCTTTTTTACCAGAAACCGTTTCGTACCCTATAATTACAGGCATAGCAAGCTTATCTAAATTCTCTATGGTAACAATTGTACCTTTATTTGTATCGTTACTTACATCTCTTATTGATTGATCTAAACTGTAGTTTTCCACAAACCAGCCCTTCCAAAACCAGCCAAGATTTTCACCACTTGCATTATCCATAGTACGGAAAAAATCCCAAGGTGTAGGATGTTTAAATGCCCATCTTTTTATATACTCTTTAAATGCATAATCAAATCTATCTGGCCCTAAAATATTATTACGCAATAAGCTTAAACCATAGCCAGGCTTATAATACAACATCATACCTATGTTTGCTTCCTTCATAGCATCTGGAGTACTCATTATGGGTTCACTACCTTTTCCAAACATCATGCCTGCAAACATTTTAAAATCAGGACTAGCAGCACTGTACTCTCCTTTATTAAAATCTTCCATTGCCAAAGAATTTATAAAAGTATTAAAGCCTTCATCCATCCAGCCATATTTTCTTTCATTACTTCCCACAATCATAGGAAACCATGTGTGCCCAAATTCATGATCTGTTACACCAAACAAATCTGCCCCTTCGCTGCTTCCGCCACAAAACACAATACCAGGATACTCCATTCCACCTACGTTTGATGCTACATTTACTGCACTAGTATATGGATATTGAAACCATCTTTTACTATAATTTTCTACACTGCCTTTTACATACTCGGTAGATCTACCCCATTTTTGTGTACCTGCACTTTCAACAGGATATGCACTTTGCGCCAAAGCTTTTTTACCATCAGGTAAATTTATACGAGCAGCATCCCAAATAAAAGATTTTGAAGTAGCCCAAGAAACATCTCTTGCATTTATCATTTTATATTTCCAAGTAAGTGTACCGGTATTTTTTGGCCTCGAGCTGGCTTCTTTCACTTCTTTTGCAGTACGAATCATTACAGTTTGATCGCTCAGCCTTGCTTGTGCAAGCCTTGCTGCTTGTGCAGGAGTAAGCACTTCATTGGGATTTTGCAAATCGCCACTTGCCATTACTATATGGCTTGCTGGCACAGTAATGTTAAAATCAAAATCTCCATACTCACAATAAAACTCACTTGGCCCAAGATAAGGCAAAGTGTTCCACCCTTCTGTTTCATCATACACACACATGCGAGGGTACCATTGTGCTACAGAATAAACATCACCATCTTTTGCTTTTAATACACCACACCTATCTGCCCCTTCTTCTGGTAATGAAAAGGAGTAATCAATCTTTACTTTTACAATATCATTGTTGGGTTTTAAAGTATTTTTTAAACGTATTTGCATTCTTGTATCAGTAATAATATAATCTGCAGAAGCACTTTCATTTAAAACTTTTACAGCAGCAATTTTATACCCACCATTAAAATTACTATTAGCATTACCATAACGGCTACGCTCTCCTACTGGCATACGAGCTTGTCCACGGCTGTCTTTTGCAAACAGATTTTGATCTAACTGAAGCCACAAAAATGATAAACTGTGTGGACTATTATTTTTATAAGTTATCGTTACTGAGCCAGCAATCTCATTATTATTTTCATTAAAAGTTACATTCATTTGATAGTCTGCCCTATTTTGCCAGTAACCAGTATTTGGTGTACCATCAGCAGATCTAGTTATACTTCCCGCATCTGGATAAAATAGCGGAGTAAATAAAGTATGTGGATTGTAAGTTGATACTTTTTGTGCATTTGTAAAAGTGGCAACGCAACATAGTATTGCTAGCGATAAGAAACATTTTTGCATTATTGTGAAATTTTGTACAAGATAAATATTTTTATTTATTAATGCCAATACAAATAAAAAGGGATTACTAAAAATCATACTTTGTTAGTAATAATAGACATTTATCTTTGCAGCTATGTATAAAAAAAATTACCAAATTGCAATATTTTCAATATTAGTATTGTCTTTAATATTTTCTTGCAATAGCAACACAGCAGATAAAAAACCTAAAAAAATAAATTACCCCAAATTATTTGACAAGGTAAAAAAAGACAGTACTACTTTAGTATCAGACAGTACTAATATTTTTGATGGAAACGAATTTGACCCAACCAAAGACTCTCTTAGCAAAATTTTAAGTTTGCTTGAAAAAGACTTAAAAGAAGATAGTGCACAAATAGAAAAAATAGGTGTGGATAGCAACCATTTGTTAAATAACGTTGAAGACTTAGACAGCTTGCAATTGTATGCAGAAAATATAGCTAGTAAAGATTCTTTTACAAATGAATTAAAAAAAATAAGTGAAGCTGAAATAAAAGCACTCAAATATAATTTAGAACAATTAAAGAACAAACCCATACCTGTATTGGATTCCAATGCTAGTAAAACACATATTAATGCTAGAGTATGGGCGCATATAAGCAAGAAAAATCAAATGTTAAAATTATATATAGATGGAGAACTTGTAGATACTTTTAAAGTAAGCACAGGAGATAAAAAACATGAAACCCCAGCTTTTGATTTAAGACCCAGTGGCCCAATTTTTAATAAATATACAAGCAAAAAATTTCCTGGAGGCAACTATAACGGCTTAGGAAATATGCCTTATGTAGTTTTTATAAAAGGCGGCTTTGCTATACATGGAACTACAAAAGGAAACATTCCAAAACTTGGTAAAAAAGCATCGCATGGTTGTGTTCGATTACATCCAGATAATGCTAAAATTTTCAATGCAGTGGTAAAAACTGTTGGCTTAGAAAACACATGGATAACGATTACCGAAGAGGAATAATGTATGAAATTATTAATCTTAAATGAATTAGTATTTTATGATATAAAGTAGTTAGTTTCAAATTCCGTTTCATCGTACCCTATAGATTTATAAACTACTTTACCATTTCACCATCAATTAAATAATTTATAAGAACGTATGCTTGGGCAATATGTATAAAGCAGTTATAATTTAAAATCTTTTAACTGCTTATAAACCCTACTTCAACTTTTTCAATAAATCTCCAGCTTCAATTTTTACTTTAGCATCATCTTCCACAATATTCTTTAAAGTAAGCAAAAAATTTAGTTGTTTTATTGCTTTTACTTTTTCGCCATTACGCTTATACGCTTTAGCAAGCTCAAGGTAATTCAATATAAAATTAGGGCTTAGTGTTTTGGCTTTTTCATAATAAGCAATAGCATTGGCAAGAGATGCAGTAGGCAATGCCCCATAAAATATTTTTGCAGCACCCCTTTCAAAACTGGTTAGGTTGCTTACTTCATAATGCCATTTACCTAAAATATGCCATGCTTTAAAATTATTAGGATTTACAGAAACAGCTTTTTCTGCAAACATTTTAAGATCCTTTACAGCAACTATTTTTTCTTTTCCACTTTTCAATAAAATAATTCTGCCTTGGGCTATTGCCATTGCTACATTTGCAACATCAGATTCTGGATAAAGCTTGTATGCCGTTTTTGCATATATAAGCGCTACAGCAAAATAATCATCTCTACTTTTTGTTGTAGCTTCTCTGTTACCAATACTACTGCAAAGCTCAGCACATTTTGTAAGTGCATGTAAGTTGGTAGGTTGTATTTTTAGAGCCTCTTTAAATTTTAAAAAAGCAGCTTTTTGGTCGGGTACCAATTCAAGCCTATCGCCTTCTTTTAAAATACCAGTTACATCTTGCCCAAAAGCAAAAGTTACAAATGAAATACTTATTATTAAAGTAAATAAAATATTTTTCATTAAAATTCTTTTGTAAAACAAATACCTACGTTGCCTTCAAAGTTAGCAATAGGCGCATTTAATTTTTGTATAGAAATGTTAATTCGCTTTATTCTATTATCCAATTTATAAATTAAAAAAGCAAGGTTTTGTGCCAATACTTCTAATAATTTTTCTGGAATAGCAAATTGTTTTTTTACAATATCATAAATAGCCACATAGTTTATGGTATCTCTTAAATCTGCTATCTCTTTAGAAGATATAAAATCTACTAAAATAGAAACTTCAAAATTACCACCAACAATTGCTTCCTCTTCATGCACACCATGATATGCATAAAAATGAAGGTTATTTAAAGTTATTGTATTCATTATTTAAAATAAAGCATTCGCAATATTGAGTCCCACTTACATTGGTTTGGTATCATAGAAATCAATTGAAAGATTTGGCAAATAAATTATTTTAATGCAAACCCTTTTCGCTTAAATACCGCTCTGCATCTAATGCAGCCATACATCCGCTTCCTGCAGCTGTAACGGCTTGTCTATATATTTTATCTTGCACATCTCCAGATGCAAACACACCCTCTACATTGGTTTTAGAAGTGCCTGGCTTTGTTAATAAATATCCAGCATCGTCCATATCAAGCCAACCTTTAAAAATATTGCTGTTTGGTGTATGTCCTATTGCTACAAAAAAAGCACTAACAGGTATTTCTGTTTTTTCGTTTGTTTTATTATTTAAAATTCTAACTGCTTCTACTTTTTTATCTCCCAATATCTCATCGGTTTCGCTGTTCCAGTATACTTTTATATTAGCTGTAGCAAGCACTCTATCTTGCATTATTTTACTAGCTCGCATTTCTCCCTTGCGTACAATCATGTGTACAGTGCTACATATCTTTGATAAGTACAATGCCTCTTCCGCAGCAGTATCTCCTGCCCCCACAATAGCTGCCTCTTTACCTTTAAAGAAAAAACCATCACAAACTGCACAAGCGCTTACACCGTTTCCATTAAGTCTTTGCTCACTTTCTATACCCAACCATTTTGCTGATGCGCCAGTACTTATTATCACAGCATCTGCCTCTATCCATTTTTCTTCATCTATTTCTACTCGAAGTGGTCTGGTAGAAAAATCTACTTTAGTTGCAAGACCATAACGAATATCAGTGCCCATTCTTTTTGCTTGCTTTTCAAAATGCTCCATCATTTCTGGCCCTTGTATACCATCAGGATAACCAGGGTAATTTTCTACTTCTGTAGTAATGGTTAATTGGCCACCAGGTTGTATACCTTGATACAACAAGGGTTTCATATTTGCACGAGCTGCATAAATTGCAGCCGTATATCCCGCAGGTCCAGATCCTATTATAAAACAACTTACTTTTTCAACTGCTGTATTTTCCATTTTTTAATTTAAAAATTTTATAAAATTTTATTTCACATTATTTAGTAAACATATTTTTTTCAATTAGCAATAACCGTTTTTGTAACTACAGAATATCCACAAAAAGCACCCAATGCGCCATTTGAAATATTACCCAATACTTTATTAGGTTGTGCAAAAGGGTTACCAATACTTTGTGCGGCAAACTCCCAAGTGTTCCAAAAGGTATAGGTAGAACGAGGGATATTACACCATTTCAAAGTAATAGTATCGCCTTTCATAAAAAAATTATTGCCTATTGGAGGTAAATTATTTCTATCAACTCCTTGTGGTATTTGGGAGTTAAAACTAGTACCGTCTATTATTTGATCATCAAAAACAGAATTAAACCCTGCCAAAAATTCTCCTCTATTTCTTTTGGTAAAATACCTTCCAGAATTTCCTAACCCAGTTACATCGGTTGCTCTAAAAAATAAATCTCTTTTAAGTGTGTCTGTAATTGAATTAATTTGCTTTGTCCAAATAGAATCTAGCTTTAAGCCATTAGTAGGAATATTGGTATTAGAAGTGTACTCTTTTCCTTCTGATACAATTCTTAAACTATAGCTTTTTCCAATTTCGCCTACAAAACTTCCTGATGGGGATAATACATTGTTGCTATAAACATAAATTGTAAACCCTGGAGAAATAGGAATTGTATATTCAAATAACCGGTGGGTAAGGTTACCATTGCTTACATAAACTTCTGCATTGCGTACAAAACTATTTGCAAGTAAAGCAGGATCAATTTTATTGAAAAAACCTAAACTTTTTGTAAGCAATACTACAGGAGGTTGCCCTTCTTCTATTTGAGCATCTACCACCAAAATTGGATCAGCTTGTTTTAATTTAAAATCAATATCTTTTTCACAAGAAACAAGCATAAATAAAACCATCAACAGCACAATATTTTTCATTTACTTTCTTTATTTTATCTTTTACAGTTTCGCAAATTTACGCTAAAAGGTTTTATGAAATGGATATGGGCTTGTAATCAATATTAGAAAAACATTTTGAAAAAATAATAAGGAAATTCATTCATAATAAAAACACAAAAGAGCTACTTTTCAGTAACTCTTTTGCGACAATAAATCACCCCCATGATTTAAAAGATATACTTAAAAGTAATCTTAATTACAAATATAAGAAGAAAGTTCAATACATTAATACACTAAATAGAATATTTATTATTTTTTTTTATAATTTATAAAATATTCTATTTATCCACAAATATTACTTACTTATCAATAGTTTTTATAACTTGAAAAAGATTTCAGTAGAGCCATATCCATACAAGCTATTGTATTGATTTACAAATGATTTAACTTCTTTCTTCAATTTTAAAAGGTCATGAATTTCATCTTTTAAAACCCCTTCTCCTACACCATGTATTACAGTAAGTGAAGTTTGCTTATGCAACAATGCAAGCTCATAATACTTTTCAAAATTGGAGAGCTGCATGGTAAGAATTTCAAAATTGGAGAGCTCTTGCCAATTATCACTTAGTTTTTCTATATGCAAATCTATTACCGTTCTTGCAGGGGGTAAGTTCTCTCTTATTTTCCCTGCATCGTATACACGAAACCCAGCACCACCTAACCTACTTAAGTCTACTTTTTCATCATCTACTTTATTAGGGTAGTGTGTAAATAATTCATAAGCAAAAGATGCTTCATTGTTTTGTTGGGTTTCTTCTATTTTTTTAAAAAGTTTTTTACCATTGAGTTTAAAAAACACTTCATGGGCTGGTGCCTTCTTTTTATCAGGATTGGTGAGTGAAAAATCAAATTCAAATTTTGGCGCCTCCCCCATATCTTCAAAACTCACATCATGCAAATAAAATTCTGAAAGGCCATCAATATTACTTTTTAAATTAAATGAACTATTGCCGTTAAACATTAAATCGTAATTAAAATCATATCCTTCTTCATTTTTATTAATGAGATATACCTTTAATTTTTCAACTACATCATCATCAAAAATATCTTTAT
>JAYVID010000249.1:0-12723 GCA_043770525.1 Ferruginibacter sp. | reverse complement strand
GGATGTAAATACGTTAATATTTCCAAACCTAGCAGCAGGCAATATTGCTTATAATCTATTGCAAGAAGTAGGAGGGGCTGATAGTATAGGCCCTATTTTGCTAGGGTTAAACAAACCAGTGCATGTATTGCAACTGGGTAGTAGTATTCGCAGTATTTTTAATATGGTTGTAATAGCAGTGGTAGATGCACAAGCAAAAAGCAAGGGTAAAGAAACAACTGTAGCAGCCACACAGGATGAAATAAAAAAGCATAAATGGTGGAAGAGTAGGAAATAAGCAGTGGGCAGTTGGCAGTTTGCAAAAAGAGATTAGTAGATTTTGATTAATACAAGTGAAAACTAAAATATAGAATGGATTTTATTTCGCACTTTGGTAAATACGTACTCATGCTAAAAGGCATGATTGCAAAACCAGAAAATGCAAAAGTTTATTGGAAAGAGTTTATGCTTCAATGCAATGATATTGGAGTAGGCTCACTAGGTATTGTGGCAATTGTATCTTTCTTTATGGGGGCGGTTAGTGCCGTGCAAACAGCTTATCAATTAGTAAGCCCATTAATACCGCTTACTACCATTGCACAAATTGTAAGAGATACTGTTATATTAGAGTTTTCCCCAACGCTGGTATGCATAGTATTGGCTGGGGTAGTAGGTAGTAAAATAGCAAGCGAACTAGGTAATATGCGTGTGAGTGAGCAAATAGATGCGCTAGAAATAATGGGTATCAATACCAAAACATTTTTAGTAATGCCCAAAATTACGGCTGCATTAATTACCATTCCATTGCTTGTTATTATATCTATGGTGTTAGGTATTTTGGGAGGTCGTATTGCAGGGGTGGCTTCGGGTATTTTATCTGCAGATACTTTTGATAGGGGCTTGATGAGTAATTTTAATAGTTTTAATGTATGGTTTGGCTTAATAAAATCGTACACATTTGCATTTATACTAAGTTCAATACCTGCTTATTTTGGTTATCATGTACAAGGTGGCGCCTTAGAGATTGGAAGAAGCAGTACCAAGGCAGTTGTAGTAAGCTGTATTATGATTTTATTGGCAGATTATGTATTAGCACAATTATTACTGAGTAATTAATGTTATGATTGAATTTAAAGATATACAAAAAAGTTTTGGCGATAAAGTTGTATTGGATGGTGTGAGCCACACAATGGAAACCGGTAAAACTAATTTAATAATTGGTACCAGTGGTAGTGGAAAAACTGTTTTGCAAAAATGCTTGGTAGGACTTTTTGAGCCAGATGAAGGGGAGATTATTTACGATGGTAAAAGTTTTACAGACATGACTCAGGATGATAGAATGTTGCTAAGGCAGCAAATAGGAATGTTGTTTCAGGGTTCTGCATTATTTGATAGTATGACGGTAGAAGAAAATGTAATGTTCCCTTTAAATATGTTTACACATGATAATTTTTTAAAAAAATTAAAGCGTGTAAATGAAGTATTAGAAAGAGTGAATTTGAAAGATGCTAATAAAAAATTCCCTTCTGAAATTAGTGGTGGTATGAAGAAAAGAGTGGGTATAGCAAGAGCAGTGGTGCTTAATCCTAAATACCTATTTTGTGATGAGCCAAATTCTGGATTAGACCCTGTAACCTCTATGGTTATTGATAAATTGATAAGAGACCTTACCATTGAATATAATATAACCACCATTGTAAATACACATGATATGAATAGTGTAATGGAAATAGGAGATAATATACTTTACATGGTAAAAGGAAAAAAAGAATGGACGGGCAATAGTAAGGATATTATATTTTCGGATAACAAGCAATTGAATGAATTTATTTTTGCATCGGAATTTTTGCAAGATGCCAAAAGTTTGCGAATGCTAGAAGCACAAGGAAAAATAAATATAGATCAAATTAATAAAGCAAATTAAAAAGATTACTATTATCTAATTCATTTTGATTCTATACATTTGTACTAATATGTTACATTACTTTTTATATATAGATCCTAGTAGCGGTAGTTATTTATTGCAAATGATTATTGCAGGTATATTGGGCTCTTTATTCTTTTTTAAAAATGCATGGATTAAAGTAAAAAGTTTTTTTTATAAAAAACCAAATCGTTCAGAATCTGAAATAGATAATGAATTATAAAAAGCATGCAAACTTTATCTCCTTTAGCATCTTCTTACAGAGACAATGATGGTTTTGTTTTTAAACAAGATGGTGTTTACTTTAGGCTTATCAAACAAAGTTATTTTGAGCATTATAGTACACTTTTAAGTTCGGGTCTTTATCAAAATTTAGTTGATGCTGGCAGGTTGATAGCTCATGAAGAAGTAGCAACAGCTCAATTTCATTTACCTAATAACGAAATTGTAAAAATAATAAAACCCACACAGTTAGCTTTTATAAGTTACCCTTACGAGTGGAGTTTTGATATGTGGAGAGATGCAGCAATTGTAACTTTAAAAATAGCTGTACAAGCTTTGCAAAAAGGAATGATCCTAAAAGATGCTACTCCATTTAATATTCAGTTTAACAATGGTAGACCTGTTTTTATAGATACCCTTTCTTTTGAAATATACAAAGAAGGTAAACCTTGGATAGCTTACCAACAATTTTGTGAATGTTTTTTAGGTCCACTTTTACTCATGCATTATGGCCATAGAGATTTTGGAAAATTATTTCAATTATATCCTGATGGTATCCCGTTGGATATTGTAAAAGCTGCATTGCCTTTTAAATCAAAATTCAACATACATGTATATATGCATATATGGATGAAGAGAAAAAAAGAAGTTGTAAATACAGCTCCAAAAGAAATTTTCTTTTCGGCAAAAAAAATGAATACACTTTTAAGTGGGTTGATAGAATTTGTAAAAACACTTTCTCCTAAAAAAATAAAATCTATTTGGGATGATTATTATACCAACACAATATTGGGAAACCAATATATAGAATCTAAAAAAGTATTGGTAGAAAAATATGTTGAGAATATTAGTTTTAAATCTGTAATAGACCTGGGTGCAAATGATGGATATTTTAGCATACTATTAAAAGAAAAAGCGAACTTTATATTAGCTGTAGATTTTGATTCTAATTGTATTAACGAACTTTATAGAAAAATACGAAAAGAAAGAATTAAAAATATTCTTCCTATTGTAAGTACGCTTAATAACCCTACACCAACTATTGGTTGGAATAATGAGGAGCGAAATGCACTAACACAAAGATTAAAGGCGGATGTAACCCTTGCACTTGCATTGGTGCATCATTTGGCAATTGCTGTGAATGTGCCACTTGGTTTTATTGCAAAATGGCTTAGTAGTATGGGACCATATTTGGTTATTGAATTTGTGCCTAAGTCCGATGAGAAAGTAAAACAACTATTAGCAAATAGAGAAGATATATTTGATGATTATACTTTAGAAAGTTTTAAAAATATTTTTTCCTTGTATTATGAAATACTTAAACAAGAGAAAGTAGGGGAGACAGATAGGGTGCTCTTTTTGATGAAAAGGAAATAGTTAAAATTTTATAACGCAGTGTTTTTTCTCTGCCAACCCTATGCTTCTCAGCAAACTTTGCAATAATCAGAACTGTATATTGAACTCTTAATAATTTAGTTAAAATGCGTTATCTCATTGTATAGCGTATCTCTTTCTATAGGTATTCTTTTTACTTGTTTTATAAGCATAACCAATTCTTCTGTAGTCATAGTGGGTGTTTGTTCTTCGCTACCTGCCATGCTATAAATTTTTGTTGAATCATCTATTGTGCCATCAATATCATTTACTCCAAATGATAATGTTAATTGTGCATTCTGTCTACCAAGCATAGGCCAATATGCTTTTAAATGTGGAAAATTATCAAGGTATATTCTTGCAATTGCATACAAGCGCATATCTTCTGTAATAGTACTTTCAGCTATATGGCTCATATCATTATTGCTATTTCTAAATTTTAATGGAATAAATGTGTTAAATCCTTTTGTCTTGTCTTGCAATTCCCTCAATTTTCTCATGTGGTCTATTCTATGTTCATATTTTTCAATATGCCCATATAGCATGGTGGCATTACTGTGCATACCTAAAGCATGAGCAGCTTCATGTATTTCTAACCAACCTTGGCCGGTTACTTTGTCAGCCGCTATTTCATTCCTTATGTCTTCATGAAAAATTTCTGCACCACCACCAGGCAATGATTGTAAGCCTGCTTCTTTTAATGTTTTCATTCCTTCTGCAACCGATAGTTTAGCTTTTCTAAACATATAATCTAATTCCACAGCAGTAAATCCTTTTACATGCAAGTCCGGCCTATGTGCTTTTATTTTTTGTATCAATTCAATAAAATAAGCCATGTTCATTTTTGGGTGTACCCCACCTACAATATGAACTTCGGTAATTGGTTTTCCATCATAGCTTTTTACAATATCAAGCATTTGGTCTATGCTTAATTCCCAGCCTTCTTCTTTATTTGCATACAAGCGAGAGTATGAACAAAATTTACAACTAAACACACAAACATTGGTAGGCTCTATATGAAAATTTCTATTGAAATAGGTTTTATTACCATGTAATTTTTCTCTAATAAAATTAGCTAAAGTTCCAACAAAAGCTAGGTCAGCTTTTTCAAACAATAATAAGCATTCATCATCTGTAATTCTTATTTCATCTTTTACTTTTTGTGCAATTGTTTTTAGGCCTGTATCAGTTGTTGTAGTAATCAAATTATCAAGGGAAGCAATCATTTATCACATTTTTTACAAAATTAAGAAACTAAGTGTGTATTCGAATAATTATAGTAGTTAGTTTATATTATTTTGGAAGTTAAAAATTTCAGCCAACCATAAATACTAATAAAGTAAACATACATGTAAAAAAGCAACTTGTTATAAAAGTTCAACACAATGAGATATAAATTAATAGCTTTTTTGCTAAAACTTTTTTTAATGGAAACCATAATTTTTATATATTACACACTCTTTAAACAATTCAAACCAAAATAAACTATATGAATATTAAATTTAGGTTGACCATTGTGAGTTTTTTGCAACTATTTGTCTGGGGGGCTTGGCTTACAACCTTAGCTAGTTATGGGTTTGGTTTCAAAGGTTGGTCTGGTCAAGATTTTGGAATAGTATTTTCTACATTGGGTATTGGTTCTATCATAATGCCACCTATATCTGGTATTATTGCCGATAAATACCTTAACCTCGAAAAGTTGTATGGTATACACCATATACTTTACGGAATTGTATTGCTTTTTCTACCTGCTATAAATGACCCCAATGTATTTTTTTGGGTACTATTATTAGGTATGATATTTTATATGCCTACTATTTCTTTATCTAATTCATTATCTTATGCTATTTTAAAAAAAAGTAATTACGATGTAGTAAAAACTTTTCCTCCAATAAGGGTTTGGGGTACTATTGGTTTTATTGCGGCAATGTGGTGTACAAATTTATTTAGTAATGTAAAGCCACCATTTGATTTTGGCATACCAGTAGGTAATTTTATAAGCTCAATTACTGGCAAGCCGGTAGAGTGTAATCAGTTTTATTATGCATCTTTTTTTGCAATAGTATTAGGTATTTTTTCTTTTACATTACCAAAAGTTGAACCCAATAAACAAATTACAGGAAGTCGTTCTTTCTCCGAAATTTTTGGATTAGATGCATTTAACCTTTTTAAAGAATCCAAAATGGCTATGTTTTTTATATTCTCTATGTTTTTGGGGGCAGCCTTACAACTTACCAATATGTATGGCGAAACTTACATAAGAGATTTTGGAAATGTAAAAGAATATGCAGATACATTTGTTGTAAAATCTGCAAATATAGTATTGTCTATTTCTCAAATTTCTGAAACATTATTTATTCTTGCTATTCCTTTTTTCTTAAGAAGATTTGGTATAAAAAAAGTAATGCTTTTCAGCCTAATTGCTTGGGTGCTTCGATTTGGTTTTTTTGCCTATGGTAATCCTATTACAAGTTTGTGGATGATAATAATGTCTAATATTGTTTACGGTTTAGCTTTCGATTTCTTTAATATTTCTGGCTCATTGTTTATAGAAACTACAACAGATTCTAAAATACGCTCTAGTGCACAAGGTTTGTTTATGATGATGAGTAATGGTGTAGGTGCCATTTTTGGTAGCCTAGGAAGTGGCTATCTTATCGATAAATTTTTTGTAAATGCTGCCGGAGTAAAAAATTGGCAAGGTATATGGACAGTTTTTTCAGTATATGCACTTGTGATTGCGATTGCATTTGCAATATTGTTTAAGCATAAGCACAATCCAAATGATGTAACTGTGGTAAAGCACTAAAATCATTATATTGAAATAGAAACGCCGCTTTATTTTTTAAAGCGGCGTTTCTATTTTTGTTAAATAATTTACTTAGTAATAATTAATTGCTCAGTAGCAATTATTCCTTCATTGGTTATTATTTGTACTACATAAATACCGTACTTAAGCGTTTGTACATTTATATTTATTTGTTGCGTACCAATATTCGTTTTACGTTTTTCTTGAAGTTTTATATTGCCTAGCATATCTTTTACAATAATTGTACATGCAGTGGTATTTACACCAAACTGTAAAATAGTGTTGTTAGAAGCAGGGTTTGGAGAAATGATTAATGTTTTTTCAGCAATAGAAGTCTCAGCCATTCTTGCTACAGTAGGTGCGCTTGTTGTTACATATAATCTATAATCTGATAATGCATCATTTTCAGCAGTTGTAGCACCATATACTTTAAATAAATAAGTACCAGCTGGTTTATTGTTAAGAACAATAGATTCTGTTGTTGTTCCAGTTGCGTATCCACCTTTTAAAAATGCACCAGAGCTTGTATACGTTTCAATATTGTAATTTTTAGGCAAATTTGATAGTGTAAAATTAATATTGCTTGTTGCAGTAGTTGTAATTTTAAAGAAATCTACATCTCCACTAGCACAAATTTTGCCATAAACATATCCGCCATTTAAACTAGGGTAAACTGCAGGAGCAGTATACACATTGTTTGTTTCGTAGGCATCGTAACAACTTGCGTTTGTACTAAAGGTTTGTGTAGCACTTGCCGTACTATTGCCGCTAGCACAAATAGATGTTACTCTCCAATTATAACTTGTAGCAGCAGAGAGCCCAAAAAGTGAAGTGTAATTATTGGTAACATTTACTGATGTCCAAGTGCTGGAAGAAGCAGGTTTCCATTCTAGAATATAACCTGTAGCACTGCCCGCTGCACTCCAATTAAGATTTACAGTATTGCTGCCAATATAACTTTCGTTAAGCGTAGTTGTTACATTGCATGGGTTTAGTGTTGTAAAAGTTGATGCACTACTAAATGCAGAGCTATTGCTTGTACAATTACTTTTTACTCTCCAGTTGTATGTTGTTGCACCAACCAATCCTGTTAAGTTATAAGTATTAGTATTTATTGGTCCAACAGATGTGTAGGTAGCACTAGCATTTGTTTTATATTCTACAGTAAACGATGCTACACCAGCCACTGCTGCCCAATTTAATGTAGCAGTTGTGGTACCAATTGAATTACTAGAAGAACCACTTGGTGTGTTACATGGTGCAGGTGGGTTTATTAAATTGTAATACCTTAACCAATCCCAATTTATACCGGGGTCATTGTGATTTTGGCTGGGAAAATGTTGATGACCTTTAATTTTTATTGCAGTTGAAAGTGTAACAACATCTACATGTGCAGGGCCATTGTAACAAGTTGTTTTATTTATGTTATTGTCATTGCATATATCTATAGTTAATGCCGCACTTGAGTTGTACATAGCAGTCGTATACCAGCTTGCATTATTTACAAACCCCTCATGCTCTATACCTATTGTGTATGGATTTGCATTGCCTACATGCCATGCTTTAATAGATTCCCTTACCATTTGTGTAACCTGCCCATCAGATGATCTTATTAAATAATGTGCAGATACTTGCGAAGCAGTATTTTGAAACCAAGATATGGAGCCAGCATAAGAACCTTGAGTAGTGTGTATGGTTACTGCTGTGATTATTGTACCAGCTCTAGAAGAAGTGTTTGGGCTAGAAACCCACAATGCAGGCGGGTAGTCTGTTGCAGCAGCAACAGCGGCTACTGTTGGGTTTGTAGCACTTGTAGGAGCTACATATAATTCTGTTCCATTACTAATTAATTCGTCTTCTATTTTTATGGATGATGCAGAAACCAGTTTAAATGTATTTACAGAAAACCATTTTGAAGTATTAAATGCTTGTTTTTTTATTTCTACATTGTTTTCTACTACGCCTTTGTTTAAAGTTAAAAATATATCGTACAAGAATTGATCTTTTGCAAATGCATCTAATGTTGTTTTATTAGGTATTTCACTAAACGATTTGAAAAATAAATTCATACCCTCAATTGAAGTCACACTATTTTTGATACAATAGGCATTCATCATTTTTGCTACTGCCAATATTTGTGCTTCCTCATTTGTTTTTAAATCTTTTATAGATGTGCCTGTTGCTTTACTTAATTCCAAAAGTGTATTTGCAAAATAATTTTCACCATTTTGTATGAGTGCAAATAGACCATACCTATTAGGTCCGTGATGATGATCCATACCAGCTTCTGGAACTAAATTTGTAATGTGTGATTGTACATAAGCTAATACCTCTAGAGCATTTTTAGGAATTTTTGGATACTTAGTGTAAGCATTTTCAAAAAGGGAAGTGTAATTTTTTTGGGCTTGTAAAAAGTTGCTAGTGCTCATACAAAACACAGCAAACAGTAGTAGTGTAATTTTTTTCATGAGTTAGTTATTTAAGTTTATACAATGTAGCAAAAAATACAATTGGTTTAGTCAAATTAAAAAAATAGCAACAAAAAACGCCACTCAAAAAAGTGACGTTTCTAATTATATTTTTGTTAAGATATTACTTCAAAGATTCAATCTTTTTTACAAAATTTGCTTTTGGCTGTGCACCTACTAATTTATCTACCACTTCGCCATTTTTAAGAAATAGAATAGCTGGTATACTTGTAATTCCATAGTTCATTGATATTTGTGGATTTTGATCTACGTTCAATTTTCCAATATTTACAACTCCATCATATTCTGTTGCTAATTCTGCAATTACTGGGCCTATTGCACGGCAAGGGCCACACCATTCAGCCCAAAAGTCTACTACTGTAAGTTTATCTGAATCTAAAACTGTTTCTTTAAAGTTTGCATCTGTAAATTCCTGTGCCATAATATTTAATTTAATTTGTTGTTTGTATTTTCAATAGGGTACAAATTTATAACCAAGTTTTTGTTTTGCAGAAATGACATATCCACAATAGGAGGATAAAGTGTTTTTGTGTTAAAAAGGCAGTTACGCTGTCAAAACACTCACCTGCAAATCATTTCTATTGTTTAAAAACAATGCCATATCATCATTCATGGTAAAACTTTTTTCTTGGGAGAAAAGGCTTACTCGCAATCCCTCATCCATATCTTTTATTTGAAATTTTATGCAAGTATTGCCTGGATTGTTCTTTACGTTGTCTTCTACAAAATCAATAAACTCCTCATTAATATCTATTGGTGTGATATCTATTTTCACTTCTTTGGTTAATGTTCTTTTTACCGTTTCTAGTAAATGTAATTTATTAATATTAAATTGATATACTTCACTATTATACCTTGTTCTAAAAGCACCTTCCAACATTACAATCGTTCCTTTATCTAAGTAGTTGCTAAATTTTACATAGTCTTCTCCAAAGAGTGCAAAGTCACTTTTACCACTAAAATCTTCTATATGCATAATGCCAAAAGGCTTTCCTGTTTTAGTAACACGGTGCTGCCCATCGGTAACCAAACCTGCTAGCCTAAATGTATACGATGGGGGAGTGCTGTCTACTGCATTCTTTATATCATTAAAATCTGCTAAGCGGCTAATGCCATAGTGTGTCATTTCAAATTTAAAATCATCTAGCGGATGCCCACTCATATACATACCCGTAACATCTTTTTCAAAATCTAATTTTTCTACCAACTGCCAAGGCGCACATGGTGCTAGTTTAGGTGGTACAATATCGGGCATTTGCAAATCACCAAATAGCGTATTGGCACTGCCCGCAGCTTGGCTTTGAAAAACAGATCCAAACTTTACAATCTTATCCAGTGAAGCCACATCGCCTGGTGCAGTAAAGAAATATTGTGCCCTATGCATATCTTCAAAACAATCGAACGCTCCACTATAAATTAAACTCTCTAGCGTTTTTTTAGTAACTGCTTTTATGTTTACACGTTTTATTAAATCAAAAACATTGGTAAATTTTCCTCCTTTTTTTCTTTCTTCTACAATACTTTCTATAGCATTATCACCCACACCTTTCATACCGCTAAATCCAAATCGTATTTCACCTTGTTCATTCACGGTAAAACCATTGTTACTCTCATTTATATCTGGCCCGTATACTTTTAAGCCCATGCGCTTGCACTCTTCCATAAAGAAAGTTATCTTATCTATACTGCCTGCATGGTTAAGCACGGCAGCCATATATTGTGCTGGGTAATGCGCTTTTATATAGCCTGTTTGGTAAGCCACAAATGCATAACAAACCGAGTGAGATTTATTAAATGCGTATTGTGCAAAGGCCTCCCAATCCGTCCATATTTTTTCTAATATTTTTGCATCATGGCCTTTTGCGGTAGCACCTGCAATAAAATCACCTTTCATTTTATCCAAGGTTTTTCTATCTTTTTTACCCATGGCTTTTCGCAAAATATCTGCTTGCCCTTTACTAAAACCACCAAGCTTTTGCGATAGCAACATCACCTGCTCTTGATATACCGTAATGCCATACGTCTCTTCCAAGTATTCTTGCATTTCGGGCAAGTCATAAGTAACTTCTTGCTTGCCATTTTTACGTGCAATAAAATTTGGAATATATGCCATTGGCCCAGGGCGATACAAGGCGTTCATAGCTACGAGGTCCCCAAATTTATCTGGCTTTAATTCTCGTAAATATTTTTGCATGCCTGGGCTTTCAAACTGAAATGTAGCATTGGTATCTGCTTGCCTATACAATTGATAGGTCTTATCATCTTCCAAAGAAATATCATCTATCACAATAGTTACCCCATGCTGTTGTTTTATTAATGCCAATGCCGTTTTTAAAATACTCAAGGTTTTTAAACCCAAGAAATCCATTTTTATTACACCCGCTTCCTCTATAGAGTTTCCTTCTATTTGTGTAAGCCATAGTTCACTTTCTTTGGAAGTTGCTACTGGCAATAGTTCTGTTAAATCTTTTGGTGCAATAATGATAGCAGAGGCATGTATGCCTGTGTTACGTACAGAGCCTTCTAATTTTTCAGCTTCTTTTAAAACCTTTGCTAGTTCATCATTTCCATTATAAAACTCCCGTAGTTTTTTTACTTTTTCTACATCATCTGGCTGTAGCTGTTCTTTTTCTTCAAGTGATTTTTCACCACCTTTTGTTGATTCTTTTATGGTAATAGGTGCTTTTAACAAACGCTTCAAATTCATACCTGGCTTTTCTGGCACAAGGCTAGATAATGCACGGCTTTGTTGCAGCGGCAAATCCATCACTCTGGCCACATCGGCAATACTACTTTTCGCAGCCATGGTACCATAAGTAATAATTTGTGCTACTTGGTTTTTACCATATTTATCCACCACATAGTCTATCACTTTTTGCCTGCCTTCATCATCAAAATCAGTATCTATATCGGGCATGCTCTTACGCTCCGGATTTAAGAAACGCTCAAAAAGCAAATTGTATTTTATTGGGTCAATATTTGTAATGCCTATGCAATATGCCACCGCACTACCCGCAGCCGAGCCCCTGCCTGGGCCAATAAATACTCCTATCTCACGCCCTGCACGTATAAAATCACTTACTATTAAAAAGTAACCTGCAAAGCCCATTTCTTTTATAATACCTAGCTCAAATTGTATGCGTTCTTCTGCAGCAGGCGTAAGTATTTGGTACCTATTTTTTGCACCGCTCCATGTTAAGTGTGCTAGGTATTCATCTTGTGTTTTAAAATTAGGCGGTACCGTAAAATGGGGAAGTAGTATATCTCTTTTTAAATCTAATACATCTATTTTAGAAATTACTTCATTGGTGTTATCAATGGCTTCTGGTAAGTCTTGAAACACTTCTATCATTTGCTTTTGCGACTTCAAAAAAAACTGATCGTTGGGAAAAGCAAATCGTTTTCCTTTGCTGCTTAAGTCATCATCCCCATGCTCCCTAGATGCAGGTGTGGCTTGCTTTTCCCCTGTGTTTATGCAAAGCAAAATGTCGTGTGCATTAAAATCTTCTTGCTCCACATAATGCGTATCGTTACTAGCAATAACTTTTACATTGTACTTTTTTGCAAATTTTAATAGCACTTGGTTCACCTTATCTTGGTCTGGTATGCCATGCCTTTGTAGCTCTACATAATAATCTTCTTGAAAAATGTTAAGCCACCACTTAAATTCATTTTCGCCTTCGGCCTCGCCCTTTTTTAAAATAGTTTGTGGCACTAATGCACCAAGGCAGCAAGTAGTAGCTATAAGCCCTTGGTGGTATTTGTGTATTAATGTTTTATCTATACGTGGGTATTTGCTGTACATACCCTCTATGTAACCAAGCGAGGTAAGCTTTACTAAATTTTTATACCCAATATCATTTTTTGCTAATAGTATTTGATGGTTGCGTGGGTCTTTTTCATCTTTGCTAAAAGTTTTTCTCGTT
>JAYVID010000248.1:0-6192 GCA_043770525.1 Ferruginibacter sp. | reverse complement strand
TATTTGTAAAAGTATTGGGCTATACCATAAACCCCGAGCCAGATTATAATCTTAAAACAGAACTGAAAAATATAAAGGATAGTAAGAAAGCTGATGGTGCCGTTGTGGATGGAGAAAAAGTTTTAGCTATTATTGAATTAAAAGGCACGGATACCATCAACTTAAACCAAATAGAAATACAGGCTTTTGGGTATAAAAATAACCAAGACAATTGCAAATACGTTATTACATCTAATTTTCAAAAACTTAGGTTTTATATTGATAATGCTATTGAGTTTTTAGAGTGGGATTTATTTAAACTAGACTTTGAAAACTTTAAATTGCTCTACCTCTGCCTCGGCAAAGAAAATATTTTTAAAAATGTAGCAGCTACCATAAAAGTAGAAAGCGTGACGGTAGAAGAAAATGTAACCAAACGTTTATACAAAGAATACAGTGGTTTTAGAAAAGCGCTTTTTAATAATATTGCAGCGCTAAATCCGCATACAGATAAATTATTACTCTTTAAAAAAACGCAAAAACTGTTGGATAGATTTTTGTTTTTGTTTTTTGCAGAAGATAGAATGCTAGTGCCGCCAAACAGTGTACGCAAAATATTGGAGCAATGGAATTCGCTAAAAGATATGGATGCTTACCAGCCGCTGTATGCTAGATTTAAATTGTACTTTGGATATTTAAATACTGGGCATAAAGGAAAGCAGCACGATATTTTTGCATACAATGGTGGTTTGTTTGCGCCAGATGATTTGCTTGATAATATTATAATTGACGATGCCATTTTATACGAAGCCACACTAAGCCTAAGCAATTATGATTACAATAGTGAAATAGATGTAAATATATTGGGGCATATATTTGAACATTCACTTACAGAAATAGAAGAACTAGAAAATGGTCTTCTTAACGGTGAGCTTTCTAACAATGGGCTTTCTAACAATGGGCTTAAGCCCATTGTAAAAATGCAGAAGCCAATTGTTGAAAAAAGTAATCGGAAAAAAGATGGTGTTTTTTACACCCCCAAATACATTACTAAATATATAGTAGAAAATACGGTAGGCACACTCTGTAAAAACAAAAAAGTGGAGCTAAAAATAGAAGAAGCAGATTATCACCCACTACATAAGAAAAAAGCCTTAAAATTAGTATTAGAAAATCTGCATACATACAGAGACTGGTTATTACAAATTACCATCATAGACCCTTCATGTGGTAGTGGCGCATTTTTAAACCAAGCATTAGAATTTTTAATAGCAGAGCATAAATTTATAAGTGAGCTAGAAGCCAATATAACAGGCAGCAGTATTGTATTTGATGTAGAGAATAGTATTTTGGAAAACAACTTATTTGGTGTGGATATTAATGAAGAAAGTGTAGAAATAGCCAAACTAAGCCTATGGTTGCGCACTGCACGCAAGGGTAGAAAACTAAACAGCCTCAATAATAATATAAAATGTGGCAATAGTTTGATTGATGATGAAGCCGTAGCTGGCGATAAAGCTTTTATTTGGGAGAAGGAGTTTCCGCTGGTGTTTAATAAAAAAGTTAAAGAATTATATTTTGTAACTTTTGTAACACACAATTCTAGAATATCTGAGAGAATGGTTCAATTTAATTCGCCATATTTTATTGAAAATTTACAACCATTTATATTAGGCGCAGCGGAAAGGATTTATGTTGCAGAAAGTATAAATGAGTTAATAGAAAAACATTCCTTAGAAATTGTTTCGTTAAATATATTGCCAGACCATGTACATTTAATAATAGCAGCAATAGATGAAGCCGATTTAGATGAAAAAATAAGAAAACTAAAAGGTGGAACTTCATTTAGTTTAAATAGAAAACTAGGAATACAAAAAAACGAAAACAAAGTATGGGCGCAAAAGTATCATTGGAAATTAATTGATAACGATACCATGTTGTTAAATGTAAAAGAATATATTGAAACGAATCATTACAAACACAGTGAAACATGGGGAGAGACTTTAATATTTGCTTATGAAAATACTAAGCCAGTAACTAACGATGGGCTACCAAACAATGGGCTACCAAACAATGGGCTTAAGCCCATTGCACTAAAACCGCTTAAGCCCATTGTTACCAAACTCCTCACCGACCCACAACATATATATAGTTACAACGCTACTATTAATTATAGTGGGTTTGATGTGGTAATTGGGAATCCGCCGTATGTTAGTAGTCGAAATATTAAAGATTATGATAAAACATTTTATAAGAAAAAATACAGAAGTGCTAAAGACCAGTATGATTTGTATGTATTATTTATGGAAAGAGATGAAATGATTTTAAAACAAAATGGTTTTCTTTCATTTATTACTCCCGATAAATTTTTGGGATCAAAATATGGAGAAGGGATTTTGGATTATTTGAAAGACAAAACAGAGTTATTATCTTTTTGGGATTTGACAAGTGTTAATGTTTTTGTTGATGCATCAGTTTATCCAGTGATATTCAATTTTCAGAAAATTAGAAATAACTTTCAACCTGTTTATACTAAAAAAGACTTTACTAATAAATCAATTGAACTTATAGTAAATAAATCAAGCGCACTTGTTGAAAGAATTAGTAGTACCCCTAAAGCACAATTCAAAGTTTGGAGACCATTAGCCACCACTAAAAATATTTTTGAGGGGAAAAAATATGTTATATCAAATGGAGAAATTGGTAAATACTATGCCAGGCCAATTCAAAATAAAGATTCTAATGGTAGCAGAGAAATTGATAAAATAGCAAATAAAATAATCTTAAAAAAACTTTGCTACAATATTGAGGCTTTTTATGATGAAGTAGGTTTAATACCAGTAAATACTACATATTGTATTACATCAGATTCTGATGTGAGTCTAAAATTTATTCTTGTATTATTGAACTCGAAATTATTGACATTTTATGCTAGGACAAAATACATAAGTACCAGTTTGAGGGGAGGGTACATAGAATTAAGAGTATTTCAAATTGAAGAATTACCTATTGCAAAAGTTTCACCAGAAACGCAACAACCCTTCATCGAAAAAGCAGACCTCATGCTTTCTAAAAATGCAGGGTTACAAGAAACCACAAGAGCATTTATACAATTATTACAAGCAAAATTTGAAGCTATAAACATAAACACCAAACTAGAAAAATGGTATAACCTTTCGTTTGCAGATTTTAGTAAAGAACTAAGCAAGCAAAAAATAAAACTTACGCTAGTACAAGAAAGTGAGTGGCTTGGTTTTTTTGAGCAAGAAAAACAAAAAGCCCTTGCTATAAAAAATGAAATAGATAATACCGATGCAGAAATAGATAAAATGATTTATGGGTTGTATGGGTTGAGTGAAGAGGAAGTGAGAATAGTGGAAGGCAACTAGACCATGAACTTACTAACAATGGGCTTCAGCCCATTGCAGAACTACCGCCCACCAGCTGCGGTGGACTGAGCGATGTACGTATATGTATGCGAGCCGCCAGCAGCGGCATACGCATACATAAACGTACGGAACAGCGAAGGAAACCGAACTGAAGTTGACTTTTGCACCTCAACTCACAGCCCCAAAATCTTAGTTCCTAAACTTTGAATTAAAAAAAATATCCAAATCTATTTTAGGGCTAATAAAGTCCCCCTTCGTTGGATTTAAGGGGCTTATTTTTTTCACTTATCTTCGCAACAAAATCAATCACTTTATGTTTCGTTCGCACACATGTGGCCAGCTAAGAATGGCCGATATTAATACAGAAGTAACCCTAGCAGGTTGGGTACAAACGGTTCGCAAATTTGGCAGTATTACTTTTGTAGATTTAAGGGATAGATATGGCATTACTCAATTGTTGTTTAACGAAAGCTTGAATATGGAGCTAGATGCTAATCCGCTTGGGAGAGAGTTTGTGCTGCAGGTAAAAGGAAAAGTAAGTGAGCGTAGTAATAAAAATACAAACATACCAACGGGCGAAATTGAAATAGAAGTAATCACTTTTTCTATTTTAAATAAATCGATAACCCCACCATTTACCATACAAGATGATACCGATGGTGGCGATGAACTACGCATGAAATATCGTTTTTTAGACCTACGTAGAAACGCAGTAAAGAAAAATTTAGAATTGAGATATGCTGTGGGCAGAAGTACCAGAAATTATTTGCACGAAAATAATTTTATGGATATTGAAACACCTTTTCTCATAAAAAGTACACCCGAAGGTGCAAGAGATTTTGTAGTGCCAAGCCGTATGAATGCAGGGCAGTTTTATGCACTCCCACAATCACCACAAACATTTAAGCAATTACTTATGGTGAGTGGGTACGACCGCTACTACCAAATTGTAAAATGTTTTAGAGACGAAGATTTGCGTGCAGATAGGCAACCAGAGTTTACACAAATAGATTGTGAAATGTGCTTTGTGGAGCAAGAAGATATTTTACAAATGTTTGAAGGATTGGTGCGGCGCATTTTTAAAGATGTAAAAAATATAGATTACTCAGAAGTTATTGAAAGAATGACTTGGGAAGAAGCCATGTGGACTTATGGGAATGATAAACCAGACATTCGTTTTGGAATGAAGTTGAATAATTTAAAATTTCCTTCACATACTTTTACAACCAAAGAAGATATTTCATCGATAATAGCTGGTGACTTTGCAGTGTTTAATGTTGCTGAAACCGTAGTGGCCATTTGTGTTCCAAACTGTAGTGATTACAGCCGCAAACAAACCGATGAATTGGTAGAATGGGTAAAGCGCCCACAAATAGGTATGAAAGGTTTGGCATTTATAAAGTGTAATGTTGATGGCAGTTTTAAAAGCAGTATTGATAAATTTTATACAGAAGAACAATTAAAAAATATTGCTACCACTTGCAATGCTGTGGCTGGTGATTTAATTTTGATACTAGCAGGCGCAGAAGAAAAAACAAGAAAAGCAACGAGCGATTTACGTATGCATATAGGCACAACATTAGGCTTACGCAAGGCAGATGATTTTAAATTGCTTTGGGTTATGGATTTCCCATTGTTTGAATATGCAGAAGAAGATAACCGCTGGGTAGCAAGGCATCATCCATTTACATCACCAAAGCCGAGTGATATAGATACGATGATAAATAACAACCCGAAAATAGAAAACGCTGCAGAGTATCTTAAACACCCTTATGCCAACATAAAAGCCAATGCTTATGATATGGTTCTTAATGGCAATGAGATTGGTGGTGGCAGTATTCGTATTTATCAAAAAGAATTGCAGCAAAAAATGTTTGCGGCTTTGGGCATGGATGAGGCAGAGCAAGAACATAAATTTGGTTTCTTACTTGGTGCTTTTGAATATGGTGCGCCGCCGCATGGTGGTATTGCATTTGGTTTTGATAGATTGTGTAGCATAATGGGTGGTAGCGAAAGTATTAGAGATTTTATAGCTTTTCCTAAAAACAATAGTGGTAGAGATGTAATGATAGATGCACCAAGTACGATAGATGATAAGCAGTTTGAGGAGTTGCAGATTAAGTTGGATTTGAAGTAATATTTAAAATAATTATTGAAAATGCTTCAAGGTAAATTATTAAGACTAAAGATAGTTTGTATTATTTTATTTTGTATTTCATTTGTTATGGTTGCTCTAATAATTTTAGCGCTACTGAAATTATACTTTTCAAAAGAATATGATTCAATTTTAGACCCTATACCCTTAATAGTAATGGGCGGCTTTCTTTTGATAGGCATATTTCAACTAAAATGTTTTAATCTAGTTGTAAATAAATATCCTGACAAGGTGTTAACAAATACAAATGATAGTGCTTTTAATTTGTTCTTTATTTTTTCTACAATAGTTTTTTTAGCAATTTTCTTTTGTTTTGTAGCTATAGTTTTTACTTTACTAAATGAAAGTACAACTGAAAATAATAGCATTATTTTTTATGTTTTAATTGTTATTTTTTCTATATTTATTCCTTGTCATGTGTATTGTATGCGCCAATCTTATGCACTAAGAAAAACAATAAAAATAAATTATTACAAATCTCAAAATAATATGATTGATACAATAGGTCAAGATAAAAATATCAGTGAGGGTGTTAAATTTTAAAGTTTATTTACAAAAATAGAAGATGGTTTAAACCTAAAAAAGTTTATCTTTAGCTAGAGAAATAATGATAGATGCAACTAACTCATAAAGCTTCGCAAAACTTTAGAATAGCTTACGCTTTAAATA
>JAYVID010000247.1:0-2883 GCA_043770525.1 Ferruginibacter sp. | reverse complement strand
AAAGGTAAATTTACAGGTTGGATAGGTTATACATTGAGTTGGACAAATAGAAAATTTACACAATTAAATCAAGGGGATGTGTATCCTGCAAAATACGATAGAAGAAATGATATGAGTATTGTAGCCATGTACACGCTTAACAAAAAATGGAAATTTTCAGCAGCTTTTGTATATGGTACTGGTAGTGCAACAACTTTGCCAGAGCGTTTTTATTTTATTAATGGGGTTATATCGCAGGAGTACAGTAAAGTAAACCAATATAGATTGCCTGCATATCATAGGGTAGATTTATCTGCAACTTTAACACCTAAGAAAAACGAAAAACGTAAAATGAAAACTGAATGGGTGTTTAGTATTTACAATGCTTATAGTCGTCAAAACCCCTATTTTACTTACTTTGATCAAAGTGGTAATCCTTTCGATGGTAGTTTTCAAATACAAGCAAAGCAAGTTTCAATTTTTCCTATTATACCTAGTGTAACTTGGAATTTTAAATTATAAGTTAAATTTAGTATTTTTAGTTGCTAGTTTTTACTGGAAACAAGTTCACTGATTAGAATTTTATTTGCCCAATTCCTTTATGTTTATCAGCTAAATATTTTGATAGAGAATATTTTATAGCAACTAAAATATAATCTTAATTTAATAACTAAGGATCCTTATTTAAAAAATCTGCATAAGAATTTGTAATTTGCAGCATGATCGTACTTACCGATAAAAATTTTAGAGAAAATCTTTTTCCATTTACCCATACCCGCCATGCGGCAGATATACGTATAGGTATACTTACTATTAGAGAAAAATGGGAGTTGCTGTTGGGTGAAAAAGTAAGTACGAATGAAACTGATAAAGGTATTCATATTCCTGCAAGTATTATTCCTACACTTAATAATTATAAGCAAATAATTGAGGCTGCAGATAAAAATGTTTTGTTAATGGAAACGGATTTTATTAAAATAATTTCTTTTCCTTGGCATATTTTTCAATTAAATGAATTTGCGCTAAAGCATGATTTTGCATTACTAACAAAAGGAAAAATATCTGCACCATTAAATGATACCAATAAAACAATAAGCCCAGAAAATATTTTTATAGAAGAGGGAGCTAATGTAAATCATTGTATTTTAAATGCCAGTACGGGGCCTATTTATATTGCAAAAAATGCACAAATAATGGAAGGTGCATTTATACGAGGGGCGTTTTACTTAGGTGAAAATAGCGTAGTGAAAATGGGTGCAAAGATTTATGGTGCTACAACTATAGGCCCCAATTGCCTTGTAGCAGGAGAAATTAAAAATGCAATTTTATTTTGTAATAGCAATAAAGCACACGATGGTTACTTAGGCGACAGTGTAATAGGTGAGTGGTGTAACCTTGGTGCAGGCACAAGCAACAGTAATGTAAAAAACAATGCTGGTAATATTGGGTATGTATTAGAAAAAGATACACAAGCAATTTTTGCTGGCAACAAAGCAGGTTTGCTTATGGGTGATTATAGTAGAGCTGCCATAAATACTTCGTTTAATACAGGTACAGTGGTGGGGGTTTGCTGTAATATTTTTGGAGAAGTAATGCCCCCAAAGTTTTCAGATAATTTTACATGGGGCAACCAAAAATATATGTTTGAAAAAGTTATAGAAGATGTAAATAATTGGATGCAGTTTAAAAACAAAAGTATAGATAATGAAACGATAGAGCTTTTGAAAGAGTTGTATGAGAGGGGGTGAGAAAGTGGGGAGTGGAGAGTGGGTAAGGGGCAGATAAATTTAATTATGAAATTCGAATATTCTTTAATTAACAATAAAACAATTTAACTATTCAACAATTTAAAACGATGAGAAAACAAATAGCAGCTGCCAATTGGAAAATGAACCTTACACTTGTAGAGGGAGAAAAATTAATGAATGAAATATTGGCAAGTGATATTAAGCTGGAAGCTAACCAAGCTGCGGTATTTGCAGTACCTTTTCCTTATTTGATGAATAATAAAAGTATTACAGATAAGACGAATAATTTTTTTACAGCTGCTCAAAATTGTGCATCTGAAAAAGCTGGAGCATTTACAGGTGAAGTGAGTGCAGCTATTATAAATAGTATTGGTATTGAGTATGTAGTTATTGGGCACAGTGAAAGAAGGGAATACTATAATGAGACAAATGAAGTGCTTGTAAAAAAAGTAAATCTTGCAATGGAAAATAACTTGAAGCCGATTTTTTGTTGTGGTGAACCTTTGCAAATAAGAGAAGCAGAAAACCAAAATGCACACATAGAAATACAACTAAAAGAAAGCTTGTTTCATTTAACTGCTGAGCAAATGAAAAACTTTGTAATAGCCTACGAGCCAATATGGGCTATAGGTACAGGGCTCACTGCAAGTAGTGCACAAGCACAAGATATGCACGCTCATATACGTAATGTACTTGCAGATAAATACGGTGTAGCAGTATCAAATACAATATCAATTTTATATGGCGGAAGTGTAAAAGCAGCAAATGCGGTAGAAATTTTTTCTCAGCCAGATGTAGATGGTGGACTTGTAGGTGGAGCAAGTTTAATAGCTGCAGAATTTGTTACCATTATAAATAGTTTGAAGTAATAGTAGTTGATATAAAAAATACTAATGTAAAACCATTCCTAAAAAGAATGGTTTTACTTTTTATACTTTAGGTAAATCTACTTTTGTACATACATTTAGCATTTCTAAATGTATTACTGTAGTTTCTCCTGTATCAGACCTGCTGTACATTGGTGTAAACTTATATCCATACAATATTTCATCAAAAGTGTAAGATGTTCGGGCTATAACGTTATTGCTAAATGTATCATCAAATGCATTTAAGTAAATTAATATCTCTCCTTTTGTAATTTTAAAATCATTTTCTG